>NZ_JAMQAU010000020.1:0-109114 GCF_023701505.1 Pseudomonas sp. SR18
TCGACTTGGTCTACGACCGACAATTTAAAAGCTAGCGTGTAATCGCGTTGGCTGCGCCTTTTTCTCGTATCCATTGAGTCCTCCTGAACAAAGGTCAGAAGGTGTAAACCTTATTCAGGACGGGACACCGCACACAAAAAAGCCCCGCCTGCATCACTGCAGGCGGGGCTTTTAGGTTAGCCGGGTAAGGCTGGCTTACATCATGCCGCCCATGCCACCCATGCCGCCCATGTCTGGCATACCGCCGCCAGCGCCTTCAGCCTTCGGCTTGTCAGCAATCGCAACTTCGGTGGTCAGCAACAGACCAGCAATCGAAGCGGCTGCCTGCAGGGCCGAACGAGTCACCTTGGTTGGATCCAGGATGCCCATTTCGACCATGTCGCCGTATTCGCTGGTTGCAGCGTTGTAACCGTAGTTACCTTTGCCGTTCTTCACTTCGTTGACCACAACACTTGGCTCGTCGCCGCTGTTGGAAGCAATCTGGCGCAGTGGGGATTCAACGGCGCGACGCAGAACAGCGATACCGACGTTCTGGTCAGCGTTGTCGCCTTTCAGGTCAACCAGGGCTTCCAGAGCACGGATCAGCGCAACGCCACCGCCAGGTACCACGCCTTCTTCAACGGCTGCACGGGTTGCGTGCAGGGCGTCTTCAACGCGGGCTTTTTTCTCTTTCATTTCAACTTCGGAACCAGCGCCAACCTTGATCACTGCTACGCCGCCGGACAGCTTGGCCAGACGCTCTTGCAGTTTTTCACGGTCGTAGTCCGAGGAAGTCTCGGCAACCTGGGCGCGGATCTGAGTGATGCGCGACTGGATGTCGCCGTCAACGCCAGCACCGTCAACGATGATGGTGTTTTCCTTGGAGATGGTCACGCGCTTGGCGCTACCCAGGTTTTCCAGGGTGGCGCTTTCCAGGCTCAGGCCGATCTCTTCGGAGATAACGGTACCGCCGGTCAGGACAGCGATGTCCTGCAGCATGGCCTTGCGACGGTCGCCGAAGCCTGGAGCCTTGACGGCTGCAACCTTGACGATGCCACGCATGTTGTTCACAACCAGCGTCGCCAGGGCTTCGCCTTCAACGTCTTCGGAAACGATCAGCAGTGGGCGGCCGGCTTTGGCAACGGCTTCCAGCACTGGCAGCATTTCGCGGATGTTGGAGATCTTTTTGTCGACCAGCAGGATTAGCGGGCTTTCCAGCTCGGCAACCATGGTTTCTGGCTTGTTGACGAAGTACGGGGACAGGTAGCCACGGTCGAACTGCATGCCTTCTACAACCGACAGTTCGTTTTCCAGGCCAGTGCCTTCTTCAACGGTGATCACGCCTTCTTTACCGACTTTTTCCATGGCTTCGGCAATGATGTCGCCGATGGAGCTGTCGGAGTTGGCGGAGATGGTGCCTACCTGAGCGATAGCCTTGGTGTCAGCGCATGGCTTGGACAGGTTTTTCAGCTCGGCAACAACGGCGATGGTCGCCTTGTCGATGCCGCGCTTGAGGTCCATCGGGTTCATGCCGGCAGCGACGGCTTTCAGGCCTTCGTTGACGATCGACTGAGCCAGGACGGTAGCGGTGGTGGTGCCGTCGCCTGCGTCATCGTTGGCACGGGAGGCAACGTCTTTGACCAGCTGCGCGCCCATGTTTTCGAAACGGTCTTCCAGTTCGATTTCTTTTGCTACGGAAACGCCGTCCTTGGTGATGGTCGGAGCGCCGAAGCTCTTCTCGATGATCACGTTACGGCCTTTAGGGCCCAGGGTCGCTTTTACTGCGTCAGCCAGGATGTTGACACCGGTGAGCATTTTTTTACGGGCGGAATCGCCGAATTTAACTTCTTTAGCAGCCATGATCGATATTCCTTAAATACTTTGTAGTAACGGGAAAATGAGCGGGGAAATCAGTCTTCCAGAACAGCGAGAATCTCGTTCTCAGCCATAACCAGCAGGTCTTCGCCATCAACTTTCACAGTGTTGCTGCCGGAGTAAGGGCCGAATACAACCTTGTCACCGACTTTAACGGCCAGCGCACGCACATCACCGTTTTCCAGAGTCTTGCCTGGGCCTGCAGCGACGATCACACCGTGGTTGGCTTTTTCAGCAGCCGAACCTGGCAGAACGATACCGCCAGCGGTTTTCTTTTCTTCTTCGCTGCGACGGATTACGACGCGGTCGTGCAGAGGACGAAGCTTGCTCATTGTCGATCTCTCCTAATTGTGTTTTTCATCGGCCGGTGTCAGTACCGGCAGGTTGTTATCCGGCGGTGCCGGTCGCGCCTCGCCAGGCAAGACGCGGAAGTCTGTCTGGTGTTGCCACCAGAAACCTTGCGGTGACCGTTACATAAGGGCGCGTAAGCTTATTACAAGGGCGCTCGGCGGAATTTTTTTGCAGCTGCCGAGCGATAAAAGCAACACGGCACCCCAGGGTGCCGTGCCAATCAAGCGGTTATTTGCTGTCGCGGTGTTCGAACTCACCTTCGATCACATCACCTTCACGCCCCAACGGCTGGCGCGGAGCCGGGCCGCCACGGGGTTGCAGGTCGTCGGCAAACGCACGCTGGCGGATCGCCGCCTCTTCGGCGCGCTGACGCATCTTGCCGGCCAGCAGCTTGCGGGTGAACGGCAACAACAGGAACAGCCCGAGCACATCGCTGACGAAACCCGGCAGGATCAACAGACCACCGGCCAGGGCCATCATCAGGCCTTCAAGCATGGTCTGGGCCGGCAGTTCGCCGCGGTTCAGGCTTTCACGGGCACGCAGTGCCGTGGCCAGGCCGGCGACGCGCAGCACCAGGACGCCGAGCATCGAGCCGAGAATGATCAGCAACAGGGCCGGGAAAAAACCGATCGCACTGCTGACTTGAACGAATACGAACAGCTCCAACACCGGGAACAGCAGAAAGAGCAATAAAAAAGGGCGCATCAAAAGGTTCCTCAACGCAAGAATGCCTTGCCAGTCCACCTTAGATGACGTCGCCATTATGTGAATTCAAGCGTCAGCCGCGGCTTTTTTCGGCCAGACGTCGGCGTGAGCCAATGAAACCAAGGCTTCGCGCACTTGTGTCGGCGTGTTGCAAGACTCGGCAAACGGCAGCCAGTACAAGGATTGGCCGATGCGCAGGTGCATGCCTTCGCTGTCGATGCCGGCCAGTTGCGCGGGCTCGGAAGTCGGCAGGCCGGCAAGCTGAACGTAATGGGCGATAGCCTGGGTGTGATCGCTGTTCATGTGTTCGATCATGCTGCGCTCGGCCTTGCCCGCGAATGGATTGGTCAGGTTCAACTGATCGACCCAGTGAATCGCGCCAAAGCCGCCGATGTAACGGTGGCGCACCGGCTTGAGCACCCAGAAGTCAAAGTCATGGGCCTTGTGGTAGTTGGCGGAATCGGGGAAGTAGCGGTAATAGCGTTCGGCGGCGGCTTCGATGGCGGCGCCCTCCTCCAGCTTCTCGGCTTCGGCCAGGTAGGTCAGGCGCCCCACTGCCTGCACATCATCGGCCTCGCGTTCGCCGACCAGCAGCGAGCACTTCGGGTCTTTTTGCAGGTTGTGGGTGTGCTGGGCAATACGGCTGATCAGGATCAGTGGGCGGCCCTGCTCGTCCAGGCAGTACGGCACGACCGAGCCGAAGGGGAATCCTGGCATGGCTTTGGATTGTGTGGCGAGAGCCCCACGGTATTCCTTGAGCAACAGCTCTCGGGCGTTCTTGGCAACGTGCGCGCTCAACGTATGACTCCTCGGGTATTCCGCCGCCCACAGCATATGGGAATGGATCTCAACACAAGGTAATCAATATACGCGCAGGTTGCCAGCGGCTCTGTGTTACCAGGCCACGCCGAAGCCTGCGGTGTAGCGGGTCTTGCTCAAGCTGCTTTCCGAATCGCCACTGATGACGTCGCGCTCGGCCTTGAGATTGAGGGAGGCCCATTCGGTGACCTTGTAGCGCAGGCCCATCTCGGCATCCAGGGAATAATCCACAGGCCCGTCGATAGGACGGCCCAATTCACCGGTGGTAAAGAACTCGACTGTCTTGCCCACCAGATAGCGGTTGTAATTCCACTTCATGGCCACCGAGTAGAAATTGTCCTTGCCGCCCGTGGCGTATTCATAGTCGGTGCGGTTGACCAGCGAGCCAAGGGAGAACGCACCCAGCTCATCATCCCAGAACTGATAGCCCGGGCCGGTACCGACTGTGCGTTGGCGCGCGAGGTCTTCAACCTTGTCGCGCTTGTAGGTCAGGCGCCCCTGCCAGAACCAGTGTTCGGTGAGGAATCGGTCCAGGTCGTATTCCAGGGCCCAGTTGTCCGTGGTGGTGACATCGTCCTGAAACTCGCGGTTGTATTCGCCCTGGCCGGTGTGACGCCATTGGCCATGACGCGCCGTGGTCTTGAAGTCGATGTCGTAGTCGTTGGTGTCGTTCTCGGCACGCTTGTAGTCCAGCGCCAGGTCGACATTACCCTTCCACACCAGGTCTTCGATCACAGGCTTTGGCTTGATGATCTGCTGGATGCTGGCCAGGTCAACGGTCTTCGGCGCCTCGCCATTGGCCAACACCACTTTGCCATCGTCTGCGGCCTTCAGGGATTTCGCCTTTTCGCCGGTGTAGGCGTCCTGCTTGACCAGCAATTCCTGGTCGCTTTCCAGGGTCTTGACCTGCTTCCAGTCCACCGGGATGGCGCCGGCATAGTCAGTCTGGATCAGTAATTTGCCACCGTCGAAGACCTTGATTTTGCCGGTCAGGCGGTCACCGTTTTTCAACCAGACCGTATCGGCAAGCAAGGGCGTGGAGGCACTGAGGACAGCGAGGCACAGCAGGGTTCTGGACAACATAAGCGGATAAGGAGCTCAGGGTTGGCGAAAAGGGGCGGTTATCGTGTTAGATAGCTAGGACTGACTCAAGGTTTTGTGTTGAGTTCAATTCTCATCGCCATGTTTACAGACGTTTCTTACAGATAGACAGACGATTTCAACGGATAGCTGCTCAGTGAACCTCTCTGCCGACACCCCGCAAAGCCCCGCCGAGATGCGCCGCACCGCGCTGTACCTGACCTTGGCGCAAGTCCCCGCCGGCTGCGTGGTGAGCTACGGCGAGCTGGCGCAACTGGCGGGCTTGGGACGCGCCGCCCGCTGGGTGGGACGCACCTTGAGCCAGCTTCCCGAAGGCACCACATTGCCCTGGCACCGCGTGCTGGGTGCCGGTGGTCGGATAAGTCTGCCGGTGGGCAGCGTCTCGGGCGACGAGCAGCGCGCGCGTTTGCGCGATGAAGGCGTGACTGTCCGCAATAATCGCGTGGATATTCAGCGCCATGGCTGGCGCCCGGTAGAGCACAGCGGTTAGAGTGCGCGCTTTGTTTCCGCGAACCTGAGGCAGACTCCAGCCCATGCCCCGTAAAACCTGGCGCGCCGCGCTCGCCGCCTATGCCAGCCCCTCGACGTTAGTCCTGTTGTTGCTCGGCTTTGCCGCCGGCCTGCCTTACATGTTGGTGTTCTCGACGCTTTCGGTGTGGTTGCGCGAGGCCGGTGTGGCCCGCGAGACCATTGGCTACGCGAGCCTGATCGGCCTGGCGTACGCCTTCAAGTGGGTCTGGTCGCCGCTGCTCGACCAATGGCGCCTGCCGCTGCTCGGCAAACTTGGACGACGTCGTTCCTGGTTGGTATTGGCCCAATCGCTGGTGATCCTTGGATTGATTGGCATGGGCTTCTGCGACCCGCAGAAACACTTGTCCTGGCTGATCGCTATTGCCGTCGTCGTTGCCTTCGCGTCCGCCACCCAGGACATCGCGGTCGACGCCTATCGCCTGGAAATCGCCGACGACAGCCGCCAGGCCGCACTGGCCGCCAGCTATATGTCCGGCTACCGCATTGCCGCCCTGCTGGCCACGGCGGGCGCGCTGTTCTTTGCCGAAGGCTTCGGCTCCACCGGTTTCAACTATAAACACTCGGCGTGGACTGGCACCTATGTGCTGTTCGGCGTGCTGATGGTCCCCGCGCTGCTGACCACCCTGTTCATGCGCGAACCGAATGTGCCACTGCGCACCCAGTTGCAGGCCGGGCGCTACAGCTTCATGCATCAACTGATGTCAGTGTTTGTGCTGATCGTGCTGCTGGTGTCCGTACCCGCCATGTTTACCCAGCTGTACAACACCGACTTCGCTAGCGTGCTGTTCCACGACACCAGCGTGTGGGACCTGCTGATGGAAGACCGCGCATTCCTGCGCGCCATTCTCTATATCACCCTCACCGCCCTGTGCCTCTCGACCATGGGCCGTCGCGGCCTGGCGCCCGTGCTCACGCCGGTCAACGACTTTATCCTGCGCTACCGCTGGCAGGCACTGCTGTTGCTCGGACTGATCGCCACCTATCGCATGTCCGACACGGTGATGGGCGTGATGGCCAACGTGTTCTATATCGACCAGGGCTTCACCAAGGACCAGATCGCCGGGGTCAGCAAGATCTTCGGCCTGATCATGACCCTGCTCGGCGCCGGCATGGGCGGCCTGCTGATTGTGCGTTTCGGCATCCTGCCGATCCTGTTCATCGGCGGCGTGGCGTCGGCCGGTACCAACCTGCTGTTCGTGATGCTCGCCGACATGGGCCCGGACCTGCAGATGCTGATCTTTACCATCTCCCTGGATAACTTCAGCTCCGGCCTCGCCACGTCGGCGTTTGTGGCCTATCTGTCGAGCCTGACCAACCTCAAGTTTTCCGCCACCCAATATGCGCTGCTCAGTTCGATCATGCTGCTGCTGCCGCGCCTGATCGGTGGGTATTCGGGGGTGATGGTCGAGAAGTTCGGGTACCACAACTTCTTCCTGATCACCTGCATGCTGGGCGTGCCGACGCTGCTGTTGATTGCGCTGCACTGGTATCAGGAAAATCGGCGGATTCGGTTGAATCCCCCGCAGGAAGACTGACACCAGCCGGACAATGTGCGAGGGGTTTGCCACCGATGGCAGAGTGTCAGTCAGCTTATACATAGCTGACACACCGCAATCGGGGGCAAGCCCCCTCCCACATTAGCCTGCACACCCCTCTGCATTCTGATGCCTGTACTCCAGCAGTTTGCGCCCGTACAATCCCAAGTCATTTCAAGTCCAAGCAACCGACAACGGCCTACCATGCGTACCAGTCAATATTTGCTCGCCACACAGAAAGAAACGCCTTCCGACGCGGTTGTGATCAGCCATCAGCTGATGCTGCGCGCCGGCATGATCCGCAAACTGGCCTCCGGCCTGTACACCTGGCTGCCCATGGGCTTGAAGGTGATGCGCAAGGTCGAAGCCATCGTTCGTGAAGAAATGAACGCCGCCGGCTCTCTCGAAGTGTTGATGCCGAGCACCCAACCGGCTGAGCTGTGGCAGGAATCCGGGCGCTGGGAAGAGTACGGCCCTGAGTTGCTGCGCTTCAAGGACCGTCACGGCCGCGACTTCTGCGCCGGCCCGACCCACGAAGAAGTGATCACCGACCTGATGCGCAACGAGCTGAGCAGCTACAAGCAGCTGCCGCTGAACCTGTATCAGATCCAGACCAAATTCCGTGATGAAATCCGCCCACGCTTCGGTTTGATGCGCGGCCGCGAATTCATCATGAAGGACGCCTATTCGTTCCACGCTGACCAGGCATCGCTGCAGGCCACCTACGACCGCATGCACCAGGCCTACTGCAACGTGTTCACGCGCCTGGGCCTGAAGTTCCGCGCGGTTGAAGCGGACAACGGCTCCATCGGCGGTGCTGGTTCCCACGAGTTCCACGTACTGGCTGAGTCCGGCGAAGACGATATCGCGTTCAGCAACGGTTCCGACTACGCGGCGAACATCGAGAAAGCCGAAGCCGTGCCGCGTGAAACCTCGCGTGCAGCACCGGCTGAAGAGCTGCGCCTGGTGGACACGCCAGAGACCAAGACCATCGCGGCCCTGGTGGAAAAATTCAATCTGCCGATTGAAAAGACCATCAAGACCCTGATCGTGCGCGCCGAGGAAGAAGGCAAGCTGATCGCCCTGGTGATCCGTGGCGACCACGAACTCAACGAAATCAAGGCTGCCCAGCAACCTGGCGTAGCCAGCCCGCTGGTCATGGCCACCGATGACGAACTGCGCAACGCCATTGGCGCCGGCGCCGGCTCCCTCGGCCCGTTGAACCTGCCGCTGCCGCTCATCATCGACCGTTCGGTCGAGCTGATGAGCGACTTCGGCATCGGCGCGAACATCGACGACAAGCACTACTTCGGCGTTAACTGGGAACGTGACCTGCCGGTTCCGACCGTGGCCGACCTGCGCAACGTGGTTGCAGGCGACCCGAGCCCGGATGGCAAGGGTACCCTGGAAATCAAGCGCGGCATCGAAGTCGGGCACATCTTCCAGCTGGGTAACAAGTACAGCAAGGCGATGAAGTGCGAAGTGCTGGGCGAGAACGGCAAGCCGATCACCCTGGACATGGGCTGCTACGGCATCGGCGTATCCCGCGTGGTTGCAGCTGCCATTGAGCAGAACAACGACGAGAAAGGCATCATCTGGAGCGACACCCTGGCGCCGTTCCAGATCGCCCTGGTACCGCTGCGTTATGAAACCGAGCAAGTACGCGAAGCCACCGACAAACTGTATGTCGAACTGACGGCCGCCGGTTTTGAAGTGTTGCTCGATGACCGGGACAAGAAAACCAGCCCGGGCATCAAGTTCGCCGACATGGAGCTGATTGGCATCCCGCACCGGATCGTGGTCAGTGACCGCGGCCTGGCCGATGGCAATCTGGAATACAAGAGCCGGACCGAAGCCGAAGCCCAACCGTTGCCGGTGGCTGACGTGCTGTCTTTCCTTCAGGCGCGTATTCGTCGCTGAAAACCAGATCAAGAGAAGTCATGTTCAAGCGAAACACCAGAGCCCTGGGGGGCGCCGCCTTGTGCGGCGCCCTGCTGGTCAGCGGCTGCGCCAACCAGATGTCACAACGCAGTGAGCACGAGGAGCGGGTCGAGCGTAAGTTGCTCGACCACAGCCTGCAGATCGATGTAGGCGAGCCTAAAGTGCTGGAGCTGCCGCAACGCCGGGTTCGCATTCACGAGCAGAAGACCTTCGAGGTCACCGAGTTCGAAGTCACCCGTCGTTACGACCGCTACACGCCCTACCAGCCCTGGCGCAAACTCTATGAGCTGCCCCTGGGTGCGGTGGCATTGGTGGCGGGCGCGGGTGCCAACGTGGCGAATATCTTCGCCCTCGGCAACTTGCCGACCAGCATGACCCACGACTGGCTGAGCTACGGCGTGGACGGCCTCAACCCGTTCATGAACGTGCAATCCCACGGCCGCGCGCAACAGAACCTGGCGGGTATCGATGAAGTCCAGCGTGATAAACGTGTGGAGTATTCGAGCTTGCCCTGGAGCGAACGACCGGTACAGGTGACTGCCGGCAAAAAGATCCACGAGCTGACCACCGACCGCAACGGCGTGCTGCGCCTGAACCTGTTGGACAGCCCGTTTGCCGAGCAAGACCTGAACCGCGTCACGACCTTGAAGATCAGCGTGGAAGATGGCCAGGACGACGTGCATTCGGACTCGACCCTGGCCATCAGCAGCACCTTGCGTGGCAAGCTGCTGGAAGCCCACGGCCTGATCTACGACGACCTGGAAGATGACGAAGTCAGCCAGTGGGTGCACCGGGTCAAGCGCCTGTCGGAGCTGGGCCTGGAAGAAGAGGCCAGTGAACTGGAACAAAGCCTGATCGAACTGACCCGCAATGATCCAGAGTTGCAGCAGGAATTTCTGCAGGCGTTGACCAAGGATGCAGGGCGGCTGGTGGCAGATCCCGGCGCACGCTAAGCCTTAGGCCATGTGAAGATCCAAATGTGGGAGGGGGCTTGCCCCCTCCCACATTTTGCTCCCGGTTTCTACCAGGAGAACTCCAGCTGTTCGTTGCCATTGCTCAAATCCAGCAACCGCACCCCGATCCCCAGCAACCGCACCGGTTTCCCTCCGCGATTAAACGCCTGGGTCATCAGCTGTTGATAACTCTCCAGATCCCTGCCCGCCCCGGCCTGCTCCAAGGTCGTTTGGGTAAAGTCATGAAACTTCACCTTAACGAATGGCTTGCCCGCACGGTAACTGCTGTCGATGCGCGCCATGCGCCCCGCCAGGGTTTCCAGCAGCTCAGGGAGTTTTTCCAGGCAGCTTGAGAGATCCGGCAGGTCCACATCGTAGGTATTTTCCACACTGATCGATTGCCGACGGTTGTCGTTCTGCACAATGCGCTCGTCAATCCCACGGGCCAGGTTCCAAAGCCGTTCACCAAAACTGCCGAATTCGCGCACCAGCGCCAGCTTGTTCCACTCGCGCAGTTGCAGGCAGTCTTCAATACCCAAACGTGCCAGCTTGTCGGCCGTGACCTTGCCCACGCCGTGCAACTTGCTGACGCGCAACTGAGAGACAAAATCTTCGACCTGGTCCGGCGTAATCACGAACAGACCGTTGGGCTTTTTCCAGTCGCTGGCGATCTTGGCCAGGAATTTGTTCGGCGCCACGCCTGCCGACACGGTGATATGCAACTGGTTGGACACGCGACGGCGAATATCCTGGGCGATGCGCGTGGCGCTGCCGCCAAAATGTGGGCTGTCGGACACGTCCAGATAGGCCTCATCCAAGGACAATGGCTCGATCAGGTCGGTGTAGTCGCGAAAGATCGTCTGGATTTCCTTCGACGCTTCCTTATAGGCATCCATACGCGGCTTGACGATGGTCAGGTCCGGGCAGAGCTTCAAGGCATGGCGCGACGACATGGCCGAACGCACGCCATACGCCCGCGCCTCGTAATTGCACGTAGCGATCACGCCCCGTCGGTCCGCCGAGCCGCCCACCGCCAGAGGCTTTTGCGCCAGGCTCGGGTTATCGCGCATCTCGATGGCGGCGTAGAAGCAATCACAGTCGACGTGGATGATTTTGCGCTGCGTCATATATAGAAGGGGTGAAATCCAACGGGCGGGCAGTATCGCACTCACCCCTGTATATAGCACCAGTAGTTTGAATCTTCCGCCTGAGCGGTAGGAAATTTCGCAGATGAATTTATTTTCTCAATCGAAATCAGCATCCCGATAGAGCCCAAACCCTTGGCCCGACTGGCCCGCGCAGCCCATATACGCCCATATGGAGAGCTAACCGATTGAACCGCAAGCGCTTTTCTTCGAATCGCGGGTTGACACACTCGCGATCCTCTGTAGAATGCCGACACACAGACGCGGGATGGAGCAGTCTGGTAGCTCGTCGGGCTCATAACCCGAAGGTCGTCGGTTCAAATCCGGCTCCCGCAACCAAACATCAAAAAAGGCTACTCGAAAGAGTGGCCTTTTTTGTGCGTGGCTGTTTTTCAATCTGGATCGCATCAACTTCACTATGGGCTGCTTCGCAGCCCGGCGCGGGGCAAGCCCGCTCACCACAGCAAGACCACTCACCACAGCAAGCCCGCCGACCAAAAAGCGTTTTCAATCGTGAACTTAGGTTGCCTGGGCAGTTAATTCACACTTATTTGACTCATCGGTTGATTAACGGTTGACACCTCGCCGCTTGGCTGTAGAATGCCGCCCACAGACGCGGGATGGAGCAGTCTGGTAGCTCGTCGGGCTCATAACCCGAAGGTCGTCGGTTCAAATCCGGCTCCCGCAACCAAACATCAAAAAAGGCTACTCGAAAGAGTGGCCTTTTTTGTATCTGACGAAAAAGTTCTTCTGAAACAATGGCATGGCATCTTTCATGAAACCGTACACGGTTTGTGGAGTCCATCTCATCACACGCTATGCTTACTCCTCTACGACCAATGGCCGCTGTCGCCGCACTCGGTGATCCGCGTTAATATTTGTGATTATTTTGTCCATAGGGATTGGTAACTTGGCTGGATACCCCCATCCTGTCGCGCACAATCCACGAGGTGATTGATGCGCGCCAACTCGTCTGAACCACAAGACACCGTCACAGCAGAACATCCGATCACTCCCACCCGTTTACGTTGGCTGGATCTGTTGAGCAAATACCGGCAACCCATCGGGCTGGCGGTCACTCTGTTGCTGTTCGGCATCGCCCTGATCGCCTGCCGCCACTTGCTGCTGGAACTGGATCTCTACGCCCTCCACGACTCGATCCTGGAAGTGCCCAAACCCGCCCTGCTCGGAGCCTTTGCCGCTGCCGTTGCAGGATTCATCATTCTGCTGGGTTATGAGTTTTCCGGGGCGCGCTACGCCGGAGTGAAGTTGCCTGCCAAGACCCTGGCCCATGGTGGCTTCACCGCCTTTGCCATTGGCAACGCGATTGGCCTGTCGATGCTCTCCGGCGGTTCGGTGCGTTACCGTTTATATGCACGCCATGGCATCGGGGCTTCGGAAGTCGCCCATATGACCGTGTTCGCCAGCCTGGCCCTGGGTTGTGCCCTGCCGCCACTGGCCGCACTCGCGACGCTGAGCAACCTGCCGGCGGCGTCGACCTACTTGCACCTGTCGCAAGGTTTGCTCGGCGCGATTGCCGGTGCAGTGCTGCTGTTGTCGACCGCGCTGTGCATCGGTATCTATCGCCGCCGCTTGCCGGAGCAACCTTACCCCGACAATCTGCTGGTCAAGGTCGGCCGTCGCACCCTGCGCCTGCCCGGCCGGCGCCTGACGTTCCTGCAACTGGTGATCACTGCGCTGGATGTCGCCGCTGCCGCCACCGTCCTTTATCTGCTGCTGCCGGAAGCGCCGCCCTTCGGCCCGTTCCTGCTGGTGTACCTGCTGGCGCTCGCCGCCGGGGTGCTCAGCCATGTGCCGGGCGGTGTCGGGGTGTTTGAAGCGATCCTGCTCGCCGCGTTTGCAGACAAGCTTGGCGCTGCGCCACTGGCCGCCGCGCTGCTGCTGTATCGCATGATCTACGTGGTGCTGCCACTGCTGATCGCGTGCGTGTTCCTGCTGATCAACGAAGCGCAGCGGTTGTTCCAGACCCAGCAGAGCCTGCGCGTCGCCTCAGGCCTGGCGGCACCGGTGTTGGCCGTACTGGTTTTTTTGTCCGGCGTGGTCCTGCTGTTTTCCGGCGCCACGCCAGAGATCGACTCACGCCTGGAAAACATCGGCTTCCTGATTCCCCACCGCCTGATTGACGCCTCGCACTTTGGTGCCAGTCTGATCGGCGTGCTGTGCCTGTTGCTCGCCCAGGGCCTGCGTCGACGTCTGTCGGCGGCCTGGATGCTGACCATGGTGCTGCTGCTGGTGGGCGCCCTGCTTTCGCTGCTCAAGGGTTTCGACTGGGAAGAAGCCAGCCTGATGACCATGACCGCGATACTGCTGGCGATCTTCCGCCGCTCGTTCTACCGCGCCAGCCGCCTGACCGAACTGCCGTTTTCGCCGCTGTACCTAGTGGCCAGCGTCTGCGTACTGGGCGCCTCGATCTGGCTGCTGCTGTTTGCCTATCAAGATGTGCCGTACAGCCATCAACTGTGGTGGCAGTTCACCCTCGACGCCAACGCCCCACGCGGCCTGCGCTCATTGCTGGGGGCCGCCGTGCTGCTGGTGATCGTGTCGCTGACCTGGCTGCTGCGCACCGCACGCCCGGTGATTCACCTGCCGACCCCGGATGAGCTGGAGCGTGCTTCCAGAATCCTGATGGCCTCGTCCCAGCCCGACGGCGGCCTGGCGCTGACCGGTGACAAGGCGCTGCTGTTCCACCCCAACGACGAAGCCTTCCTGATGTATGCCCGTCGCGGCCGCAGCCTGGTGGCCTTGTACGACCCGATCGGGCCGACACAACAACGGGCCGAGATGATCTGGCAGTTCCGCGACCTGTGCGATATCCACCATGCGCGCCCAGTGTTCTATCAGGTGCGGGCGGAGAACCTGCCGTATTACATGGACATCGGCCTCACCGCCATCAAGCTGGGCGAAGAAGCCCGCGTCGACCTGAAACGCTTTGACCTGGAAGCCAAGGGCAAAGAGATGAAGGACCTGCGCTACACCTGGAACCGTGGCACCCGGGACGGCTTGTCCCTGGAGATCCATGAACCGGGTACGGCGCCGATGGATGAATTAAAAGTCATCTCGGACGCTTGGCTGACGGGTAAGAATGTGCGCGAAAAGGGCTTTTCCCTGGGACGCTTCAGTGATGACTACCTCAAGCACTTTCGCATTGCGATCATTCGCTTCGAAGGACGCCCGGTAGCCTTCGCCAACCTGCTTGAGACGTACAATCACGACCTGGCCAGCCTTGACCTGATGCGTGCCCATCCGGAAGCACCCAAGTTGACCATGGAGTTCATGATGGTCGGCCTGATTCAACACTATAAGAGTCACGGCTACGTCCGCTTCAGCCTCGGCATGGTGCCGTTGTCGGGCCTGCAACCGCGACGCGGCGCGCCACTGACCCAGCGCCTGGGTTCGATGGTGTTCCGGCGCGGTGAGCAACTGTATAACTTCCAAGGTTTGCGCCGCTTCAAAGACAAGTTCCAGCCCGACTGGGAACCCCGTTACATGGCTGTGCCCGCAGGACTTGATCCGCTGGTGGCACTGGCCGATACCGCCGCCCTGATCGCGGGCGGCTTGACTGGATTGGTGAAACGCTGATGATTCGACGCTCCTGGCGGTATGTATTGGCCTTTGTAGTGCTGCTGGCCCTGGTCCTGGGTGGCAGCTTTTGGTACTTGAAACGCCCTGCCCCGCAGCCGACGCTGGAGCAACTGCCCCAGGCCGACGGCTCGGTGATGACCCGCGTCACCCCAGCCGGCACGTCCAAAGCCCGCGTCGCCGTGGCGGTGATGGCCGACGAAACCCTGACCGACAGCCAGTTGATCACCCTCAGCCAGGGTGGCAAGGCGCAGATCGTCCAGGTGATCCTGCCAAAAGATGACTGCAAGCTGCAGGAACAAGCGCTGCAAAGCGCCCTGGGCCAGCTCAAAGGCCCGGCGACCCTGGTCAGCGGCATCGGCCCTGGCGCGGCGCTGGCCTGGCGCTGGTTGGCCGCACAGAACGACGACAACGCCAACGCCATCTCCGTCGGCTTCGCTCTGGTGCAGGAAGGCTGCAAGGACCCACTGCCGAAAACGGCCGCACACGGCAACTGGCTGGTCGCGTGGAACGATAACCCTGACGACGAAAGCGCCAGTTTCGTACGCGACACACCGCGCGCCACCACCAGCATCAGCGACTACGACATTCACTACCCGCAGGTGCTGAACAACGAATTGCGCAAGCAACTGGTGGGTTCGGACAACGGCGGCCTGGCGATTCCCGTAGTAGAAGTCCCGGCGGGCCAGGCCAAGGACACTGTGACCCTGTTCCTCTCCGGTGATGGCGGCTGGCGTGATCTGGACCGTGACGTCGCGGGCGAAATGGCCAAGATCGGCTACCCGGTGGTCGGCATCGACACCCTGCGCTACTACTGGCAGCACAAGACCCCGGAACAAAGCGCCAAAGACCTGACCGAGCTGATGCAGCACTACCGCCAGAAATGGGGCACCAAGCGCTTCGTGCTGACCGGTTATTCGTTCGGCGCCGACGTGCTGCCGGCGATCTATAACCGCATGCCGGAAAACGAGCAGCAGCGCGTCGACGCGATCATCCTCCTGGCCTTCGCCCGCACCGGCAGCTTTGAGATCGAAGTGGAAGGTTGGCTGGGCAACGCCGGCAAAGAAGCCGCGACCGGCCCGGAAATGGCCAAGCTGCCGCCGGAGAAAGTGGTGTGCATCTATGGCGCCGAAGAAGTCGACGAGAGTGGCTGCACCGACAAGACGGCCGTAGGTGAGGCGCTGAAGCTGCCCGGTGGGCATCACTTCGACGAGAACTACCCGGCGCTGGCCCAGCGGTTGGTGGATATCATCGTCAAGCACCAGGCCAAGGCCGAGTAATTAAACCAACTGTGGGAGGGGGCAAGCCCCCTCCCACATTTGTTTTGCATTGCCAGTAAGATTCAGCGCGGCTCGATATGCGCAATCATCAGTTGCACGGTTTCATTCCCACGAAACTCGTTCACATCCAGCTTGTAGGCCAGTTCCACCCAGCGCACGGTCGGGTTCGGCCAGACCTCACGGTCCACCCCAAAGGCAATGCCATCGAGCTTCACTGAGCCACATTCGCTCTTGAGCACCACCTTCAGGTGCCGCTCACCCACCACCCGCTGTTCTACCAGCTGGAACACACCGTGAAACAACGGCTCGGGAAAGTGTTGCCCCCACGGCCCGGCGTGCCGCAGGGCGCGGGCCAGCTCCAGGTGGAACTCCTCGACCGCCAGGGTGCCGTCGGACAGCAGGCGTCCGGTGAGGTCTTCTTCTCGCAATTGCCGACGTACTTCGGCATCAAAGGCTTCGGCAAACAGTGGGAAATTCGCCTCGGGCAATGTCAGTCCCGCCGCCATGGCGTGGCCGCCGTATTTGGCGATCAGGGTGGGATGCTGGCTGGCGACCACCGCCAGGGCATCACGGATGTGAAAACCCGGCACAGAGCGCCCAGAGCCCTTGAGCAAGCCATCGCCGGCGTCGGCGAAGGCGATGGTCGGGCGGAAATAGCGCTCTTTCATGCGCGAAGCCAGGATGCCGATCACGCCCTGGTGCCATTCCGGGTCGAACAGGCACAGACCGTAGGGCATCGATTCCACCGGCAGGTCCTTGAGCTGGGCCAGGGCCTCGCGCTGCATGCCTTGCTCGATGGATTTACGGTCCTGGTTCATGCCGTCCAGTTGCGCTGCCATTTCCCGCGCCGCCGCGAAATCCGTGGTGAGCAGGCATTCGATACCCAGGCTCATGTCGTCCAGGCGCCCGGCGGCATTGAGCCGTGGCCCCACGATAAAGCCCAGGTCGGTAGAGGTGATGCGCGCGGCGTCACGCTTGGCCACTTCCAGGATCGCCTTGATCCCCGGCCGAGCGCGACCAGCACGAATGCGCTCCAGGCCCTGATGCACCAGGATGCGGTTGTTGGCGTCCAGCGGCACCACGTCGGCGACGCTACCCAGAGCGACCAGATCAAGCAGATCGCCAATGTTCGGTTGCGGCTTGTTCGCATACCAACCCATATCGCGCAGGCGTGCGCGCAGGGCCATCAACACATAAAAGATCACGCCCACGCCAGCCAAGGCCTTGCTGGGAAACTCACAACCCGGCTGATTCGGGTTGACGATGGCATCGGCCGCCGGCAACTCATCACCCGGCAAGTGGTGGTCGGTGACCAACACCTGCAACCCCGCCGCCTTCGCCGCCGCCACGCCTTCGACGCTGGAGATGCCGTTGTCCACGGTGATCAGCAACTGCGGCTCGCGCTGCAACGCCACGGCGACAATCTCCGGGGTCAGGCCATAGCCGTATTCGAAGCGGTTGGGCACCAGGTAATCCACATGGGCCGCACCGAGCAAACGCAGGCCCAAAGTGCCCACGGTGCTGGCGGTGGCGCCATCGGCGTCGAAGTCGCCAACGATCAGGATGCGCTGGCGCTGCTCCAGGGCCGTCACCAGCAGATCGACCGCCGCGTCGATACCCTTGAGCTGCTGATAGGGAATCAACCGCGCGAGGCCTTTATCCAGCTCGGCCTCGGACTGCACACCGCGTGCGGCGTAGAGACGGGTCAACAGCGGCGGCAGATCGCCGAGGAATGGCAGGACAGCGGGCAACGGGCGAGGATCGATACGCATACGGGGGTGATGACTTCTCTGCGGATACAACGGTTAAACGACAATTCTTCATACAACACAAATCACTGTGGGAAGGGGCTTGCTCCCTCCCACATTTTTCAATCGCGTCCGCCAACCAGCCATTGCAGTTGCACTTCATGCTGGCCACGGTCATCGGTGACGAAGATCGTGCCTTCGCTGATCATCACGTCCCACTTGATCACGCGGGGCATGTCCTTGGCCAGGGTCTCCAGAATCTCCTGAGGCACCGCGGCGATGTGCACGTTCTTCAGGTTTTTCGCCACCGGCACCACTTTGCCTTCCCACACACGCAGGCTGCCATACGCCAGTAGGCTGGTGCGTTCGGTGCGACGCGAACACCAGGTCAGGCGATCAGCATCGGGCTGGCCGACTTCGATCCAGTGCAGAACCCGATCATCCAGGCTTTTTTCCCACAGGGCTGGTTCGTCTACATCTGACAAGCCACGACCGAACGCCAATTGCTCGTTGTAAAACAGGGCATAGGCCAGCAAGCGCACGGTCATGCGCTCTTCGGTTTCCGAAGGGTGACGGGCGATGGTCTGTTTGACGCTCTCGTACACCGAACGATCAAGGTCAGTGAGGTTGAGTTCGAATTTGTAGGTCGTGGACGGCTGGGCCATGAACGGGCTTCTAGAGACAGGGAAAGGCTGCCAGTCTAACCGATGGCGGGGCCATTCAACGAATCCTGCGCTGCATCATGCTTATCCCTGGCCGCCCGCCTATGTTAAAAGGCTTCACACACCCGCTCTGCGTAGCCAAGGATCCTCATGTCGTTTAATGCCAAACCGCTTGCCGGCCTGAAAGTCATCGAACTCGGCACCCTGATCGCCGGCCCGTTCGCTTCGCGTATCTGCGCGGAGTTCGGCGCCGAGGTGATCAAGGTCGAATCCCCGGATGGCGGCGACCCGCTGCGCAAATGGCGGAAGCTGTACGAGGGCACCTCGCTGTGGTGGTTCGTACAAGCGCGCAACAAGAAATCCCTGACGCTGAACCTCAAGCATCCGGACGGGCTGGCGATTCTCAAGCAACTGCTGGCGGACGCCGACATCCTCATCGAGAACTTTCGCCCCGGCGTGCTGGAAAAGCTCGGCCTGAGCTGGGAAACCCTGCACGCGCTGAACCCGAAACTGGTGATGGTGCGGCTCTCGGGCTTTGGCCAGACCGGGCCGATGAAGGATCAGCCGGGCTTTGGCGCCGTGGGCGAATCCATGGGCGGGCTGCGTTACATCACCGGTTTCGAGGACCGCCCGCCGGTGCGCACCGGGATTTCCATTGGCGACTCTATCGCTGCTTTGTGGGCAGTGATCGGGGCGCTGATGGCGCTGCGTCATCGCGAAGTGAATGGCGGCGTGGGGCAAGTGGTGGATGTAGCACTGTATGAAGCCATCTTCGCCATGATGGAAAGCATGATCCCCGAGTTCGACGTGTTCGGCTTTATCCGCGAGCGCACCGGCAACATCATGCCCGGCATTACGCCGTCGTCGATCCATACCAGCGCGGACGGCAAGCATGTGCAGATCGGCGCCAATGGGGATGCGATCTTCAAACGGTTCATGAGCGCCATCGGCCGTGAAGACCTGGCGAACGACCCGCAGTTGGCGAGCAATGACGGCCGCGATGGCCGCCGTGATGAGCTGTATGGCGTGATTGATCGCTGGGTCAGCTCACTGTCACTGGAACAGGTGGTGGAGCGACTGAACAAGGCCGAGGTGCCCGCCAGTCGGATCTACAGTGCCGAGGACATGCTGGGTGACCCGCAATTCCTGGCGCGAGAGATGTTCCTCAAGGCCCGGTTGCCAGGCGGCAAGGACTTCAAAATGCCAGGCATCGTGCCCAAGCTGTCAGATACTCCCGGCAGTTGCGAGTGGGTCGGGCCGCAGTTGGGCGAACACAACAGTGTGTTGCTCAACGAACTGGGCTACGACGCCGCGGCCATTACCCGTTTACGTGAGCAAGGGGCGATCTGATGGCCAACTCAAGATAATGGCGCCTCGTTGGCTGCTGGGCCTTTGTGCACCGTTGTTCGGACTTCTGCCATTGCCAGCCCAGGCGGCGGACACCTTGACCTGGCTGATCCGCGACTTGCCGCCGATGATCATCTTCGACGGCCCGCAAAAAGGTCAGGGCGCCATCGACGAATTGCTGCCGATGCTGATGGATCGCCTGCCCGAGTACCAGCACAAGATTCTGCACGTCAACCGCGCGCGCGGCCTGCAAATGCTGCAGACAACCGCCCTGACCTGCGACCCCACCATGCTGTGGACGCCGGAGCGGGCCAAGTGGGTGGTGTATTCGCGTCCGGCTTTTTCCATCGTCAGCAACGGCGTGGTGGTACGCCAGGACCACCGTGAAGTGCTCGCGCCGTTTATCGCACAGCAGCGGGTCGACCTCTCGGCGCTCCTGCTGGATAAACACGCACGCCTGGGCGTAGTGGCCGAGCGCAGCTACGGGGCGTTCATCGACGACGTGCTGGAGCACACGGACGCACACAACCGCGTACTGCACTACGGAAACGACGCACTGGGCAGCCTGCTGCAAATGCAGCGCTTGGGGCGTCTGGAAGCGGTGCTGGGCTACTGGACTGAAATTCGCTATCACGCCCTGCGCCAGGGTATTGATCCGCTGACATTGGCGTTCTATCCCATTGCCGGCTCCATGCCCTACCAGCGTGTTCACATCGGTTGCTCCAATACGCCCCAGGGCCACCAGGCGATTGAACACATCAACCAAGTGTTGAGCGAACTGCCCCAAGCTCAACTGCTGCACTCCTACGCGGCCTGGCTCGACCCGACGCTACGCGCGCAATACCTGATCGACCACCCACGGTTCTATCAGGACACGCCCATGCCCTGACAAATCGCGGGCAAAAAGAAACCCCGAAGCGTGGGGAGACACTTCGGGGTTAAACGTGGCCAACAAAGACCAGTACAGCAAGCCACAAACACCGGAGCACAATGTTTGCTCTTGCTGTTACAAAATCTGACCGGCCATGCTGTAGGAAGTTTCCATCAGTGAACAATTCTTCATGCGCGGGCAGCGCTGCGGGTCTGGGCAGCGTTGCGCAAGGCCGCGATGACCGAGGGCTCCACGCGCCCTTCCGCGATTTTGATATCGCGCAGCAAGCAGTCCACTACGTCCACCAGCACGCGCTTATCCATCAATTGGGCGCGGTCGACTTCACGCTCGACGACGATAGCGCCAGCAGGATTCTTCACCGTCACCAAGCACTCGTCCTGAACACCCGCGGTGGTCAGCGTAACCTGATAAGGGCTCAGTGCTTCTTCGAGCAATAGGCTGATACTTTCCATCTCGATCACCACTCAATAGTTCGGGAACAATCGTTTCAACGGGAGCTGCATCTATCCTAAGTGACTGGTTGTTACGTAGGAAAGTTCGCTTTTTCGTCTTTATAGGCCCGTCAGGGGATGACGAGAACCAGCATGCACTTGCAACATGACAACGAAAAAACGGCCGCACATAAGTGCTTACGCAATGAGTGGCTGTTTTGGGGTTTGCCGACGCCGGGGCGCAGAGCGAATCCTATACGCGTTGAGTGTTTTTCACTGCGCCGCGCAGGCGAGAGCGCATATCAAAAGGCCCTTATTGCGAAGGATGAACATGATGCTGGAACACAATGAACAACAAGCCTCGATCGAGAAAATTCACGCAGATATATCACGTATCTATGCTGAACAGCGCAAGTTCAACGCTGAAGTCCACAAGATAACCCGTGAAGTCTTCTGGTACCCCGTAGGCATCGCGATAGGCTTCTTCACAGCCGTAGGTACGGTAATGGCCCTGGCACATAAGCTGCTTACGTAGACCGTCGTTTAATCGGGCCTGCCAAAAACAAAAAACGCCGCTGCCCCAAGGAAGGGACAGCGGCGTTTTTGTGTACGCGGTTTGCCTTACAACGGCTTGCCCCGGTTGCCATGCTGGCTGACAAACGCCTGCACGGCTTTCAAGTCATTGGCCAACACCGTGCAACGCTCTTCACGTTCGAACAGGTCGGTCAGGTGCACCGGCAGCTCCAGCGCTTTGCCAACACCAGCCTTCTCCACCGCTTCGGGGAATTTGACCGGGTGGGCGGTGCCCAGGATCACCATCGGGATATCCAGGCTGCGACGACATTCGCGGGCGGCCTTCACACCGATGGCGGTGTGCGGGTCGAGCAGCTCGCCGGTCTGGGCATAGACTTCGGCAATGGTCTCGCAGGTCTGAGCATCGTCCACGGCCAGGGAGTCGAAGAGCTTGCGGGTTTCGGTCCAGCGTTCTTCATCCACGCTGAAACCGCCACCGCTCTTGAAGGTGTCCATCAAGCCGGCAATCGCCGAGCCGTTGCGACCGTGCATGTCGAACAGCAGGCGCTCGAAGTTCGACGAAACCATGATGTCCATGGACGGCGACAGGGTCGCGTGCAGGGTTTCCTTGACGTACTGATTGCCGCTCATGAAGCGGTGCAGGATGTCGTTGCGGTTGGTGGCGACGATCAACTGGTTGATCGGCAGGCCCATGTTGCGCGCCAGGTAGCCGGCGAAGATGTCGCCGAAGTTGCCGGTGGGCACCGAGAACGACACCGAGCGCGCCGGGCCGCCCAGCTGCAGGGAGGCGTGGAAGTAGTAGACGATCTGGGCCATGATCCGCGCCCAGTTGATCGAGTTCACCGCAACCAGACGTGTGCCTTTCAGGAAGCTCTGGTCAGCGAAGCTGTTCTTGACCATTTCCTGGCAGTCGTCGAAGTTGCCTTCGATGGCGATGTTGTGGATGTTCTCACCAAAGATGGTGGTCATCTGGCGACGCTGCACTTCGGACACACGCTTATGCGGGTGCAGGATGAAGATGTCGACGTTTTCGCAGTGCTTGCAGCCTTCAATCGCCGCCGAGCCGGTATCACCGGAGGTCGCGCCGATGATCACCACGCGCTCGCCGCGCTTCTCCAGCACGTAGTCCAGCAAACGACCGAGCAGTTGCAGGGCGAAGTCCTTGAACGCCAGGGTCGGGCCGTGGAACAGCTCCAATACCCACTCGTTGCCGTTCAGTTGGCGCAACGGCGCGATGGCGCTGTGGGAAAACACGCCGTAGGTTTCTTCCAGGATCTTCTTGAAATCCGCATCCGGAATGCTGCCGGTGACGAACGGGCGCATCACCCGGAACGCCAGCTCGTGGTACGGCAGGCCGGCCCAGGAGGCGATTTCTTCCTGGGTGAAGCGTGGCAGGTTTTCCGGCACATACAGGCCGCCGTCGGTGGCAAGGCCTGCCAGCAGGACGTCTTCGAAATTCAGGGCCGGTGCCTGGCCGCGGGTACTGATATAACGCATGACTGGCTCCTCTAAAACATTCTCGAACAGAGGCCGCCGAACGCGCGGAGCCCCTGGAACAATCGGTTAGTTCAGGTGTTCGACACGAATACGCACGACCGGGCCGACGACGCCTTGCAAGGCTTCCAACGCGGTGATGGCATCGTTGATGTGCTGCTCAAGCACGCGGTGGGTCAGCAGGATCATCGGCACCTGGCCGTTTTGCTCCTCGACTTCCTTCTGCATGATCGACTCGATGTTGATACCGCGCTCGGACAGGATGCTGGCGACCTGGGCCAACACGCCCGGATGATCCTTGGCCTGGATGCGCAGGTAGTAGGCGCTTTCGCACGCTTCGATCGGCAGGATCGGGTGGGCCGACAGCGAATCCGGCTGAAAAGCCAGGTGCGGTACGCGGTTTTCCGGGTCGCTGGTCATGGCGCGAACCACGTCCACCAGGTCGGCGATCACCGAAGAAGCGGTCGGCTCCATGCCGGCGCCGGCGCCGTAGAACAACGTGGAACCGGCAGCATCACCATTGACCATCACCGCGTTCATCACGCCGTTGACGTTGGCGATCAGGCGATCAGCCGGGATCAGCGTCGGGTGCACACGCAGCTCGATACCGGCCGGGGTGCTGCGCGCTACACCGAGGTGCTTGATGCGATAGCCCAGGGCTTCGGCGTAGTTCACGTCGGCGGTAGTCAGCTTGGTGATGCCTTCGGTGTAGGCCTTGTCGAACTGCAGCGGGATACCAAAGGCGATGGACGCCAGGATGGTCAGCTTGTGGGCGGCATCGATGCCTTCCACGTCGAATGTCGGGTCGGCTTCGGCGTAGCCCAGCGCCTGGGCTTCGGCCAGCACGTCTTCGAAGGTACGGCCCTTCTCGCGCATTTCGGTAAGGATGAAGTTACCGGTGCCGTTGATGATGCCGGCCACCCAGTTGATACGGTTGGCGGACAGGCCTTCACGGATCGCCTTGATTACCGGGATACCACCGGCCACGGCGGCTTCGAACGCCACGATCACGCCCTTCTCGCGGGCCTTGGCGAAGATCTCGTTGCCGTGCACGGCGATCAGCGCCTTGTTGGCAGTGACCACGTGCTTGCCGTTCTCGATGGCCTTGAGCACCAGCTCACGGGCTACGGTGTAGCCGCCCACCAGCTCAATGACGATATCGATCTCAGGGTTGGTGGCCACGGCGAAGACATCGTTGGTAATCGCAATACCGGTCGTTTCGAACTGAGGCTTTGGCGAACGCGTGGCAATTTGCGCCACTTCAATCCCACGCCCTGCACGGCGGGAAATTTCTTCAGCATTACGCTGAAGTACGTTGAAGGTGCCGCCACCGACGGTCCCTAACCCACAGATGCCTACTTTGACCGGTTTCACTGAAGAACTCCCCATGAAACGGCCGACGCAAGGTCGGCCGTGGAAAACAGCCGCACGACTGCGGCTTTCAATTGATGGCCCGTCGACTTATCAACGGGCCATGATCGTCAAAGGTTCGACGATGCTGGTTTATTTGGCACTCAGCGCCAGTTTGGCAACTTGTGGTGCCGGCTGGTAGCCCGGAATCACCTGGCCGTCAGCCAAAACGATGGCCGGCGTACCGTTCACACCGATGGACTGGCCCAGGGCGAATTGCTTGGAGACCGGATTGGCGCACTTGGCAGCCTTGATTTCCTTGCCGTCGACCATCTTGTCCATGGCCGCTTTCTTGTCGGCCGAGCACCATACGGCTTGCAACTGCTCGTCACCCGGCGAACCCAGGCCCTGGCGCGGGAACGCAACGTAGCGAACTTCCACACCGAGCTTGTTCAGCGCCGGCACTTCGGCGTGCAGCTTGTGGCAGTACGGGCAGGTGGTGTCGGTGAACACCGTGATGTGGGTCTTGGTCTCGCCAATGGCCGGGTAAACCACGGTTTCAGCCACTGGGATACCATTGATCAGCTTGGACACGCCCAGACGCTCGGCTTTCTCGGTCAGGTTGACCGGCTTGCCGTCCTTGAGCTGAAACAGGTAGCCCTGAACGATGTACTGGCCGTCCGCACTGGCGTACAGCACGCGGCTGCCCTTGAGCTTGACTTCATACAGGCCGGCCATCGGGCTGGCGCTGATGCTTTCGATCGGGGTGTCGAGCTGCAGGTTGGCCAGGCTCTTGCGGATGGTCTGCTCGGCAGCGTCATCAGCGACGGCAAAGGTGGAAACCAACGCAATGGCTGCGGCGGCAATAATCTGGGTCAAGCGCATGGGAACTCCTGAAGGCAGATGCAGGGACGGGAAGGAACACCGCGATCTCAGTAGACACGGGCCGGCACCGTCACCTTTGCTAACCGGCAAAGCCTACCACAGTTGGGCCGCAGGGCAGCCCGTGGCGGTATAAATTGGCGGTTTTCAGCCTCGTGGGTGGTGCTTGGCGTGCATATCCTGCAATCGCGCGCGCGCCACATGGGTGTAGATCTGGGTGGTGGATAAGTCGCTGTGCCCGAGCAGCATTTGCACCACGCGCAAATCCGCGCCGTGGTTGAGCAAATGGGTGGCAAATGCATGGCGTAACGTATGGGGCGACAGGCTCTTGCCAATCCCCGCGACCTTGGCCTGGTGCTTAATGCGATGCCAGAACGTCTGGCGGGTCATTTGCTCACCGCGCTGGCTGGGGAACAACACATCACTGGGACGGCCGCCGAGCAACTCGCCACGGGCATCGCGCATATAGCGCTCGACCCACACAATCGCCTCCTCCCCCATCGGCACCAGCCGCTCCTTGCTGCCCTTGCCCATCACCCGCAGCACGCCCTGACGCAGGTTGACCTGCTCCAGCGTCAGGCTGATCAACTCGGTGACCCGCAGGCCACAGGCATACAAGACTTCCAGCATGGCGCGGTCGCGCTGGCCGATAGCCTCGCTGAGGTCGGGCGCGGCAAGCAGAGCATCGACGTCGGCTTCCGACAAGGACTTGGGCAAAGGCCTACCGAGCTGCGGCATATCGACCTGCAGGGTCGGGTCCAGAGCGATGAGTTTTTCCCGCAGCAGATAGCGATAGAAGCCACGTACACCGGAGAGGAATCGCGCAGTGGAACGCGGCTTGTAATTCTGCTCCAGGCGCCAGGCCAAGTGATCGAGGATCAGCTCGCGGCCAGCATTGATCAATTCAAGGTTTTTATCCTGCAACCAGCCGTTGAACAGGGCAAGGTCGCTGCGGTAGGCCTGACGGGTGTTGTCCGACAGGCCCTTTTCCAGCCAGAGGGCATCAAGAAAGCGGTCGATCAGGGGGTGGTCAATGGCAGGCATGAGGGCTCGGGCAAAAATAATGTGGCGTCTGTTAGATCCTATCGTGGGCAAGCCCACTCCCACACTTGTTTTGTATCGCCCCCGCTATTTTGTGTCCGATAAAGATCAAATGTGGGAGGGGCTTGCCCCGATGGCCGCGACTCGGTCTGAATCAGTCAACAAACCCTGGCAACACCGGCACCGGACGCTTGTCGGCATCAATCGCGACAAAACTGAATACGCCCTGGATCGCCTTCTCGCGGCCATCGACACTCATGCTCTCAACGAACACCTCAACCTCCACCTTGAGGCTGGTGTTCCCTACCTTGATAACCCGCCCGATGAGTTCAACGATAGAGCCCGCCGGGATCGCGTGATTGAAGTCGATGCGGTCAGTGGAGACCGTCACCAACGGCAAACGACAGAAGCGCGTGGCGGTGATGAACGACACTTCATCCATCCAGGCCAACGCGGTGCCGCCGAACAGGGTGTTGTGGTGGTTGGTGGTGGGCGGGAATACGGCCTTGGTCACGTGGGTCACGGACAGATCGGTGCGACGCTGGATTTCTTCGGGGCGGGTGGTCATGGACAAATACCGGGGAATGGACAAATTTCAGGCACAAAAAAGCAGCCCGTAGGCTGCTTCTTTCTGCATCGGGAAGCTGGACTTAAGCCAGTTTTTCCTTGATGCGAGCTGCTTTACCGGACAGGTCACGCAGGTAGTACAGCTTGGCTTTACGTACGTCACCGCGACGCTTGACGGCCATGCTGTCGATTTGCGGGCTGTAGGTCTGGAAAGTACGCTCTACGCCAACACCGTTGGAGATTTTACGAACAGTGAAAGCACTGTTCACACCACGGTTACGCTTGGCAATTACCACGCCTTCGAACGCTTGCAGACGCGAACGGTCGCCTTCCTTCACTTTCACCTGAACGACAATAGTGTCGCCCGGGGCAAAGGTAGGGATCTCTTTGGTCATCTGCTCTGCTTCGAGTGCAAGGATGATTTTGTTAGTCATGCTGTGCTCCTAAGGTAAGTCAATGGACCTACCATCGATACGTTGTTAACTATCGTCCCGCGCGAGGATGTATTCCTCGAGCAGCTTCTTCTCTTCTCCAGAAAGCGAGCGGCTTTCCAGAAGATCGGCGCGTCGTTCATAGGTCCGACCAAGGGACTGCTGTAAACGCCAACGCCGGATGTGTGCGTGATTGCCACTTAGCAATACGTCGGGAACACGCTGATCCGCATACACCTCCGGTCGGGTGTAGTGCGGGCAATCCAGCAAACCGTCCGTGAAGGAATCTTCCTCCGCGGAGTCCGCATGCCCTAAAGCTCCAGGCAGCAGTCGTGTAACCGCATCTATCAGGACCATCGCCGGCAGCTCGCCGCCAGACAGGACATAGTCCCCAATCGACCACTCTTCATCGACATGAGCTTCAATAAATCGCTCGTCAATGCCTTCATAGCGACCGGCAATCAGGATTAATGCTTCCTCATTCGCCAGTTCGCGCACCGCCGCCTGTTTCAGCTGACGGCCTTGAGGGGACAGGTAAATTACCTTCGCCTTCTCCCCGGCAGCTGCCTTGGCCTGAACCAACGCGTCTTCCAGGGGCTTGATCTTCATCACCATGCCCGGGCCACCGCCAAATGGGCGATCGTCCACAGTGTGATGTCGATCCGTCGTGTAGTCTCGCGGGTTCCAACAGGTGAGCTGCAAGAGCCCCTGTTTCACCGCCCGACTGGTGATGCCGTACTCGCTGATGGCGGAAAACATCTCGGGAAACAAACTGATCACTTCAATGCGCAAATTAGCCACGCTTAGAAGTCCGCGTCCCATTCCACCTTCATCTCGCCCGCTACCAGGTCGATAGCCAACACACACTGCTCCGTATAGGGCAGCAGGCGTTCGCGATCATCCAGGCTGCCAGCGCAAGGCTTGACCACCATTACATCATTGGCGCCGGTTTCCAGAAGATGATCGATTTTCCCGAACAATTGCCCGAGTTGATCAATAACCTTCAGACCTTCCAGCTGGTACCAGTAGTACTCGCCGTCGGTCAATTCAGGGAACAGGTTGCGCGGCACGCAGATCTCATAACCAGCCAGAAGACGAGCTTCTTCACGATCATCAAGACCCTTGAGCTTCGCGACCAGGAACTTATCGCTCCCGCGTCCGCTGACCAGCTCGACCTGTTTCACACTCCCTTCGCGCCTGAGCGTCCAGGTTTTGTACTGCAACAGGTTTTCAGTCGGATCAGTAAAGGAATACACCTTCACTTCGCCGCGAACGCCATGAACAGAATAAATCTTGCCGATAACGATCAAATCATCAGCAACAGCTGGCGTCGCGTTCATATTGCTCAGGCTGCGGCCTTAGCCGAGTCCTTCAACAACTTAGCAACACGCTCAGACGGTTGTGCACCAACGCTCAGCCAGTAGGCTACGCGCTCTTGGTTCACGGACAGACGGACTTCTTGACCACGAGCGATCGGGTTGAAGAAGCCTACTTGTTCCTTGTGAGAGCCGTCACGTGGGTTGCGGCTGTCAGTTACGGTCAAGTGGTAAAACGGGCGCTTTTTGGAGCCGCCAAGGGCAAGACGGATTGTTAGCATGTGAACATCGTTCCTGTAGTCGGTGCTGCAAATCTAAATGCACAGCGGGCATAGGTGCCCGAAAGGCCGCATATTCTAAGGAATATCCGGACTTTTGCAAATGTCTTTTTCTGGCGCCTATCAGCGTGCCATTCAGATCTGCTAGAGAGCCGTCGGTTAAAACGGCAGGTCAGCCCCCGCCAACGGCGGGTTTGCTGGAGATCCCACATCCCTGTGGGTCGGAGCAGGGGCACGCCCCCGCTCGAATTCTTTACATTTTCGGCATGCCGCCGCCGGGCAACATACCGCCCATGCCGCGCATCATCTTGGCCATTCCGCCTTTGGCGGAGAATTTCTTCATCATCTTCTGCATCTGCTTGTGCTGCTTGATCAAGCGACCGATGTCCTGCACCTGGGTGCCGGAGCCCATGGCGATCCGACGTTTGCGCGAACCGCTGATCAGCTCAGGGTCGCGGCGCTCGGCCGGGGTCATGGAGTTGATGATGGCTTCCATCTGCTTGAACTGCTTCTCTGCCGCGCCCTGGGCATTGCCCATTTGCGCCAGGTTCACACCGCCGATATTCGGCAGCTTGTCCATCAGGCCGCCGAGGCCGCCCATGTTCTTCATTTGTTGCAGCTGGTCACGGAAGTCTTCGAGATCGAAGCCCTTGCCCTTCTTCAGCTTCTTGGCCAGTTTATCGGCCTTGTCCTTGTCGAGGGTCGCTTCGGCCTGTTCGATCAGGCTGAGTACGTCGCCCATGCCAAGGATACGCGAGGCGATACGCTCAGGATGGAACGGTTCGAGCGCTTCGCTCTTCTCGCCCATACCGATGAACTTGATCGGCTTGCCAGTGATGGCACGCACCGACAGCGCAGCACCGCCACGGGCGTCGCCGTCGACCTTGGTGAGGATCACGCCGGTCAGCGGCAGTGCATCACCGAAAGCCTTGGCGGTGTTGGCCGCATCCTGACCGGTCATGGCGTCGACCACGAACAGCGTCTCGACCGGGTTGATCGCGGCATGCAACGCCTTGATCTCGCCCATCATCTCTTCGTCGATGTGCAGGCGACCGGCGGTATCGACGATCACGACATCAATGAACTTGAGCTTGGCTTCTTTAATAGCCGCGTTGGCAATGTCGACCGGCTTCTGGCTCAGGTCGGACGGGAAGAAGGTCACGCCGACTTCGCCCGCCAGCATTTCCAACTGTTTAATGGCCGCCGGACGGTATACGTCGGCCGACACCACCATGACAGACTTCTTCTTGCGCTCTTTAAGGAAGCGCGCCAGCTTGCCGGCGGTGGTGGTTTTACCCGCACCCTGCAGGCCCGCCATCAGCACGACAGCCGGTGGCACGGCGCTGAGGTTCAGGTCTTCGTTGGCAGCGCCCATCAGGCTTTCGAGTTCGGCCTGGACGATCTTCACAAAAGCCTGGCCCGGCGTCAGGCTGCGGGACACTTCGGTGCCCACTGCGCGCTCTTTGACCGAGTTGACGAAGTCCTTGACCACAGGCAGGGCCACGTCGGCTTCCAGCAACGCCATGCGTACTTCACGCAGGGTGTCTTTAATATTGTCCTCGGTCAGCTTGGCCTTGCCGGTTACGTGGCGCAGCGTCTGCGAGAGACGGTCAGTCAAGTTTTCAAACATGCGCGATCCTTTCAGGCCCCATTCATCGAAATGCATTGGTAGACCGAGGTAATGACGGCCCAGGCTGTGGTAAATCGCTATTAAAAACAGCGCTCGGCGAGCCTGCGGCGTGGGCAGGTCGCGGATTATAGCGAAGACTGCGCCCATGCACACCCGCTGTCTGGTCCTGGAGTCTTTCGTGGAACGCAGGTGTATGCCAAACTCAGCGCCTTTCGGGCTTGTCTATCAGGATTTATGGTCCCCTTGTCACCCAGTTTGCTACCCAGCCTCGCCGCCGCCATTTTGTATGCCGCTGCGACCCTCTATCAGGGCACTCGTCTTGCCCAAGGCACCAAGGCAGACAAACGCCTGCTGGTCGGCCTCGGCGTCCTCGCCCTGCTGGCCCATGCCGCGAGCCTGTTTACCCACCTGATGACGCCGGTTGGCCTGGGCCTGGACTTTTTCAGCGCCGCCAGCCTGATCGCTGCTGCGGTCATTGCCCTGACGCTGATGGCCTGTTATCGGATTCCCGTCGAGAACCTGTTGGTCCTGCTCTTCCCGTTGGGCGTGCTGACGGTGCTGCTGGCACAATTCGCCCCCACCGGCACCGTGCAGGTGATCGACGAAGAACCCGGCATCCTCGCGCATATCCTGTTATCGATCCTGGCCTACGGCATGTTCACCATCGCGGTGTTCCAGGCCCTGCTCCTGCTGTTGCAAGACCATCAGCTCAAGCACAAGCACCCTTCCGGCCTGATCAAGAATTTCCCGCCGCTGCAAACCATGGAAAGCCTGCTGTTCGGTTTTCTGTGGGCCGGCTGGACACTCCTCTCGCTGTCGCTGATTTCCGGCTGGCTGTTCGTGGAGAACCTGTTTGCCCAGCATCTGGTGCACAAAACCCTGCTGGCGTGCCTGGCCTGGGTGGTGTTCAGCGTGTTGCTGTGGGGCCGCAACCGCCTCGGCTGGCGTGGGCACAAGGCGATCCGCTGGACCCTGGCCGGTTTCTGCCTGCTGATGCTGGCCTATTTCGGCAGCAAGCTGGTTCGCGAATACATCCTGCATATCTGACGGGCAGCAATCATGGATAACCTGCCCTTAGGGCCGATGCTCGCAGTAATCGCCTTGCTGGTGTTATGGGCCGGGCTGTTTACCGCCATTGAAGCGGCACAACACCACTTGCTCGCCCTGCGCCCCGGTACACGCCAGGGTGATAAAGCGGCCGCCCGCCTGAACTTCCCGCGTAACAGCCTGATCCTGTGCAACAGCCTGTGTCGCGCCGCCGTGGTGATTCTCTGCACGCTGCTGGCGATCTATGCCTGGGCGCTGAATGGTCCTTGGCTCGGCTGGCTGATTTCCTGCGTACTCCTGCTGGTGCTGGCCGATTACCTACCTCGCGCCCTGGCTATCCGCCATCCGCACGCGGTGCTGGGCTTTGGCAATACGTTGCTGGGCGTGCCGTTGAAAATCCTCTACCCCGCAGCCTGGCTGCTCAATGGCATCAGCCTGCTGTTGTTGCGCCCGTTTGCACGAAAATCCGGCGCGGTGAAAAAGAGCGACGAGCCTCTGCCCGGTCACGATCACGATCACGATGACGAACCCGAGCCCGACGCCGACCACACCCCTCGCATGCCCGGCATCCACGCCTTGGACAACATCACCGTCAATGACATCCTGGTGCCCCGCAGCGAAGTGGACGGCATCAACCTCGACGACTCGATCGAAGCCATCATCGAACAGCTGCGCATCTCGCCACGCACACGCCTGCCGGTGTTTCACAGTGATATCAACCAGGTCCAGGCCGTGCTCAATACCCGGCAGGTCAAGCATCTGCTGCCCGACGCCAGCCTGACCAAAGAGGCGCTGCTCGCCGCCTGCCACGAACCCTACTTCGTCCCGGAAAGCACGCCTCTGCAACTGCAACTGCTGAACTTCCACAAACAGCAGCGACGTCTGGGCATGGTGGTGGATGAGTATGGCGAAGTGCTGGGCATCGTGACCCTTGAGGACATCCTCGAAGAAATCGTCGGTGAATTCGAAAGTGAACAGGGCACGGACAACCCGCATATCGAAGCGCAACCCGATGGCCGCTACATCATTGATGGCGCCGCCTCGATCCGCGAACTGAACAAGAGCCTGGGCTGGCACCTGCCCAGCGACGGCCCCAAGACCCTCAACGGCCTGGTGACCGAAGCGCTGGAGACCATTCCGGATTGCGCGGTGTGCCTGAAAATCGGCCGCTACCGCCTGGAAATCCTTGAAACCGAGGACAACCGCGTGGCCAAGGTGCTGATCTGGCACACCAGCCGGATACCCGTCGCCGCGTAACTGCCTGACGGTGAACAGCCCCCTCCCACATTTTGATTTGCGGCGTGTCGGCTCTTGTTGTAATTCCAGACCCCTTCCTATAATCCCTGCGGCTTACTCAAGCTTCGCCCGACCGCGCACAACCCTGATCCACGGGTGTTCGACCAATAATAATCCGCGTCCAAACGCGCAATGACTGTCAGGGATAACTCAATGAGCACCACCTATAACGAGGCCGCGACCGCCGCCCCGACCAACTCGACTGCACGGGTCGCCACGGCGAGCATCGTCGGCACCGCCATCGAGTTCTACGACTTCTATATCTACGCCACCGCCGCAGCCCTGGTGATCGGCCCGGTGTTCTTCCCGCAGACCTCCGGCACCGCGCAGATGCTGGCGTCGTTCCTGACTTTCGGCATCGCCTTCATCGCCCGCCCACTGGGCTCGGCGCTGTTCGGCCACTTTGGTGACCGTATCGGCCGCAAGTCCACGTTGGTGGCCTCGCTGCTGCTGATGGGCGTGTGCACGACGCTGATCGGCTTGCTGCCGGGCTACGACACCATCGGGGCCTGGGCACCGATCCTGTTGTGCGTGCTGCGCTTCGGCCAAGGCCTTGGGCTGGGCGGGGAATGGGGCGGCGCGGCACTGCTGGCCACCGAGAACGCTCCGAAAGGCAAACGCGCCTGGTTCGGCATGTTCCCGCAGCTTGGCCCATCGATCGGGTTTCTGGCGGCCAACGGCCTGTTCCTGATCCTGGCCATGAGCCTTGACGACGAGCAATTCCGCAGTTGGGGTTGGCGCATCCCGTTTATCCTCAGCGCCGCGCTGGTGATGGTCGGCCTGTATGCACGGTTGAAGCTGCATGAAACCCCGGTGTTCGCCAACGCCGTGGCCAAGGAAAAACCGGTCAAGGTGCCGCTGGTGGAATTGTTCAGCCAGCATTGGCTGCCCGTACTGCTGGGCGCCGCGTCGATGGTGGTGTGCTATGCGCTGTTCTATATCACCACGGCGTTTTCCCTGAGCTACGGCGTGTCGACCTTGGGCTACAGCCGCGAAACCTTCCTTGGCCTGCTGTGCTTCGCGGTGCTGTTCATGGGGTTGGCCACACCGCTGGCAGCCTTGGCCAGTGATCGCTATGGACGCAGGCCGGTGCTGATCGTCGGCGCGATTCTCGCCATCCTGTCCGGCTTCACCATGGAACCCTTGCTGACCCACGGTTCGACCTGGGCCGTGGCGCTGTTCCTGGCGCTGGAGCTGTTCCTGATGGGTGTGACCTTCGCGCCGATGGGCGCGATGCTGCCGGAACTGTTCCCGACACGCGTGCGTTATACCGGGGCTTCGGCGGCGTATAACCTGGGTGGGATTGTGGGCGCTTCGGCGGCACCGTTTTTCGCGACCAAACTGGTGGCGATGGGCGGGCTGAGTTATGTCGGCGGGTATGTGTCGGCGGCAGCGTTGCTCAGCTTGATTGCTGTGCTGTGCCTGAAAGAGACGCGGGATAATGATTTGAACAAGGTGGCCTGATAGACCGCTATCGGGGGCAAGTCGAATCGTCGCACCGCCCCCGATGCTTTTAGAGCTCTACCACAACAGCCTGGGAAGCCCGGGTGGCCTTGGCCCGAGCCGCTTCAATCGACTCATCCCGCGCCAACGCCACGCCCATGCGGCGCTGGCCATTCACTTCTGGCTTACCAAACAGACGCAACGCCGTGTCCGGCTCGCTCAGTGCCGCGCCGAGGTTGGCAAAGGCGGTCTGCGTCGATTGCCCTTCCACCAGAATCACCGCTGACGCCGAAGGCCCGAACTGACGGATCAGCGGGATTGGCAGGCCCAGGATGGCGCGTGCGTGCAGGGCAAACTGCGACAGATCCTGAGAAATCAAGGTCACCAGACCGGTGTCGTGCGGGCGCGGCGACACTTCGCTGAACCACACCTGATCACCCTTGATGAACAATTCCACACCAAACAGACCGCGACCACCCAAGGCCTCGGTCACGGCTTTGGCAACCCGCTCGGACTCAGCCAAGGCAACCGGGCTCATGGCCTGAGGCTGCCAGGACTCTTGATAATCGCCCTTCTCCTGACGGTGACCGACCGGCGCGCAGAAGGTGGTGCCGCCGACGTGACGCACGGTCAGCAGAGTGATTTCGTAGTCGAAGTCGATAAACCCTTCGATGATCACCCGACCCTTGCCGGCACGCCCGCCTTCCTGGGCGTAATCCCAGGCTTTCTGCACGTCGTCAGCGCTGCGCAGCAGGCTCTGGCCCTTGCCCGACGAACTCATCACCGGCTTGACCACGCAGGGGAAGCCCAGGTCCTGGACAGCCTTGCTGTAGTCTTCGAAGGTGTCGGCGAAGTGGTACGGCGAGGTGGGCAGATCCAGCTCTTCAGCAGCCAGGCGACGAATGCCCTCACGGTTCATGGTCAGCAGCGCTGCACGGGCGGTAGGGATCACGGTGAAACCTTCGGCTTCCAGTTCCACCAGCGTACCGGTGGCGATGGCTTCGATTTCCGGCACGATGAAGTGCGGCTTCTCGGCTTCGATCACTGCACGCAGGGCGGCGCCGTCGAGCATATTGATCACATGGCTGCGATGCGCCACTTGCATGGCCGGTGCGTCGGCGTAGCGATCCACGGCAATCACTTCAACGCCCAGGCGTTGCAGCTCGATTACCACTTCCTTGCCCAGCTCACCGCAGCCACACATCAATACGCGGGTCGCGGTTGGCGACAATGGAGTTCCGATTCGGGTCATCTCAGGTCCTCAGGGGAGCGGATCATGGGGAGAAAGGCCGGCATTTTACATGAACTGTAAAAATTGGCCTCAGTTGGCGACGGCGCGCTTGCGAATGCGCCAGGCCATGATCAACCAGACCGCCGTCACACCGGCGAATTTCGAGGCCAGGGCGGTGCCCACCACTGCGGGCGTCAGGGCACCGATCAGGCCGAAGAAGATAAACGTATCGAGGGGAATGCTCAGCGCCGAACTTATCCACAGGCGATCGTGGAGTGGGCGCTTGGTGATGCTGAACACCAGCCAGTCGATGCATTCGGACACCGCGAAAGCCGTGGCACTGGCCAGGGCGATGGCCGGGTCGGAAGTGACATAGGACAGCACCAGCGCCGCCAGCATGGCGACGATCGCACCATGGCCGAAGCGGGTTTGCACCATGTCGCGCAGGATGAAGACCAGCCCACCCCAGGCGGACCAGATTACGTCCAGGTGCGGGGCGGTGGAGAAGGCGAAGTTGATCAGCACGACGCTGCTGATGTAGGCGATCAGGAAGAGCATGGGGCGAGGGACCTGTGAACAAGGGGCACAGGGTACTTCACATTTGGAAATATGTCGTCTGGGAGGGCCTCATCGGGGGCAAGCCCCCTCCCACATTTTGATCTGTGAATACATTCAATTGTGGGAGGGGGCTTGCCCCCGATGGCGATCTATCAGGCGCCGGATTTACCAGAAACCATAAACACCAATCCACCCGCCACCGCCCGCTCATGGCACAACCCCAGCACCACCCGGCGCTCGGTGTTATCCATACGACTCCAACGGGTAATCTCATCCACCGTCCGCTGGCAGCCAGTGCAGATATCGTCATCGTCCAGCGCGCAAATGCTCACGCACGGCGAGGCGACGGGGCGTTCAGTCGGGTTCATTCTGACTGCTCGGCCAGGTCACGGGCATACCGCTGCGAGTTATGCACATAGTGCGCGGCGCTGGCTTCGAGCATGCGCTTCTGCGCGTCCGTCAACTCGCGCACCACTTTGCCCGGCGAGCCCATTACCAGCGAACCGTCGGGAATTTCCTTGCCTTCGCCGATCAGCGAATTGGCGGCGATGATGCAGTGCTTGCCGATTTTCGCGCCGTTGAGGATCACCGCATTGATGCCGATCAGGCTGTAATCGTCCACGGTGCAGCCGTGCAGCATGGCGTTATGGCCAATGGTCACGCCGGTGCCCAAGGTCAGCGGGAAGCCCATGTCCGTGTGCATCACGCTGCCGTCCTGCACGTTGCTGTTCTTGCCGATCAGGATCAGTTCGTTGTCGCCACGCAATACCGCGTTGAACCAGACATTGGCGCCCTCCTCCAGCTTGACCTTGCCCACCAGCGTGGCATTGGGTGCCACCCAGCTGTTGGGGTGCGTCTCGACGCGGGCGTCGCCCAGGCGGTATTTCATGGTGTGTCCTCACGGCTCGCCATTCAAACGATGGCTTTAGATATTGATGAAGCTTTTAGGCGGCTGGTGCAGGCTGATCTGGGCGTCGTCATAGAGCAGGTTGATCAGCTCGACGATCATGATCGCCGTCAGCCCCCAGATCTTGTACTCGCCAAACCGATAGCTGGGCACGTACCAACTGCGCCCCTGGTAATCGATTCTGTGGGTATGTTCACGCGGATCCTGTCGGAAAAAATCCAGGGGCACGCTGAACACGGCGGCGATTTCGGCATCGTTGGCCAGGTACTCGACGTAATCGGGGATCACACCGACATAAGGCGTGACGCGAATACCGTGCAGGGAAATCAGGGGGCTCAACGGGCCAATCACTTCGACCAGGCCGGGCGGCAGGCCGATTTCCTCTTCGGCCTCACGCAGGGCGGTGAAAATCAGGTCCGGGTCTTCGGGGTCGCGGCGACCGCCGGGAAACGCCACTTCGCCACCGTGGGTCGACAGGCCGCTGGCGCGCAGGGTCAGGATCAGCTCAGGTTCGTCACTGCGGGTAATCGGCACCAGCACCGCGGCCTCGGGGAAACGCCCGTCGGTTTCCAGCGTATGGGGGGTGTGGTTGCTTACCCGGCGAAGTAGCTCGTCCAGCATGAGTCATCTCGGTCTGTTGGCTACCAAGCATCATGCACCAAAGCGGGCGGGCGCCCAACCCCAAAACCCGGCGGGTGTCGCTAAACGACAACTTGCAGGCCCCCGCCCGCCACGCCAAGATAGGCGCACTTTCCAGGAACCCCAGCATGAAATTCTGCAGCCAGTGCGGCAAACCGGTGTCCCAACGCATTCCCGAAGGCGACGGGCGCCTGCGTTTTGTGTGTGATCACTGCTCGACCATTCACTACCAGAACCCCAATATCGTCGCCGGGACCGTACCGGTGTGGGGCGACAAGGTGCTGTTGTGCCGCCGCGCCATCGAGCCGCGCCTGGGTTACTGGACCTTGCCCGCAGGCTTTATGGAAAACGGCGAGACCGTCGAACAGGCCGCCACCCGCGAAACCCTGGAAGAAGCCTGCGCCCGCGTGCGCAACCTGGCGATCTACACCCTCATCGACGTGCCGCACATCAACCAGGTGCATATCTTCTACCGCGCCGAGCTGGTCGACCTGGACTACGCTGCAGGTCCCGAAAGCCTTGAAGTGCAGCTGTTCGACGAAGCCGACATCCCTTGGTCCGAGCTGGCTTTCCGCACGGTGGCACGTACCTTAGAATGCTTTTTCGCTGACCGCCGCGAACAGTCCTACCCGGTGCGCAGCGAGGCTGTGCCGCCGATGGGCAAGCCCGCCCAATAATAATCCGGCATCAAGGGAAATCGTTTCAATGCGTTGGTTGCTTGCTCTGCTCTGCCTGTCGTTCGCCACGCTGTCGCCGGCTTCCACCGTGGAGACCCTGGGCGGCAAAACCGTCGAAAAAGTCCTGGTGCTCAAGTCCGCCCATCAGTTGCAACTGATCAACGACGGCAAACCCTTCAAGACCTACCGCATTTCCCTGGGTAAAAACCCCAAGGGCCACAAGCTGATCGAGGGCGACCGCCGCACTCCGGAAGGCCTGTACTGGATCGACTGGCGCAAGACCAGCGAGCGCTTCAACCTGGCCATGCACATCTCCTACCCCAATATCAGCGACGCCGCCCGCGCACGCCGCGAAGGGGTGAAGCCCGGCAGCATGATCATGATCCACGGCACCCCCGACACCGAAGACTACCCGGAACAGTGGTTCCACACCCTGGACTGGACCGACGGCTGCATCGGCATGCGCAACGTGGACATGCGTGAAGTCTGGACCCTGGTCAAAGACGGCACCCTGATCGAGATCCGGCCGTAATCAGCGACCGCTCGTAAAATAATTCAAAAAAAATCCCCGCCTCTCACAACGCCTGCCGGTGAATACCAGTTCACCGCGCGGGCTGCGCTTTTCTGCGCGCCATAAAGACCTCTCTAATACCACTTGAGACCAAGCCCCGTTATAGGGCCAAGAAAGCCGTATCTGCACCGTTTTGGCAGGATTGACATGGTATTTAAGTGGTATTAATTTTCGGCCAATACCGGGCGACAACACTCCAATAACGCATCGGAAACCTGACAGATGAATCCCATCCTGGCCCTACGCCCAGACGACAAGCAATCCACCCCGCTGTACCTGCAATTGGCCCGCAAGCTCGAAGCCGCCATTCATGCCGGCGAGTGGAAGTCCGAACAGGCACTGCCGTCGGAACGCGTCCTCAGCGAGCAGTTGAGCATCTCGCGGGTCACCGCCCGCAAGGCGCTGGAAGTGTTGTTTGCCCAAGGCCTGATCCGCCGCAGCCAGGGCTCCGGCACCTTTATCACTCCACGCCTGGAGCAGCCGCTGTCGCGCCTGTCGGGCTTCAGCGAGATGTTGCGCCTCAAGGGCTTTGTGCCCAGCTCACAATGGCTGGAACGCGACATCACCCCGCCGACCCACGAAGAACTGATCCGCCTGGCCCTGTCGCCCACCGACAAAGTGGCGCGCCTCAAGCGTTTGCGTAAAGCCGACGACACCGTCATGGCCATTGAGATGACCACCCTGCCCGCCTCGGTGCTGCCGCAACCGCAAGCCATCGGCAGCTCGCTGTACGAGTACCTGGAAAGTATCGGCAAGCCCATCGTGCGTGCCCTGCAGCATATCCAGGCGGTCAACGCCTCGGACGAGTTCGCCGCCCTGGTGGGCATCGCCCCCGGCACCGCCATGCTGCTGATGACCCGCGTGGGCTACACCGCCGACAACACGCCGATCGAGATCACCGACACCTACTGCCGCAACGATTACTACGACTTTGTCGCAGAGCTGCGTCGATACGACTTTGCCGCCGAGTTGCGGCCTTAGAGAACTGCCCATGTCCGAAGACAATATCCTCACGCCCCACGGCTGGATTCGCGGCCGCCTGGTGCACCACGAAGGCAAGGTCAGCGCCGTCGAAGGTGTGCCTTGCGATCCGGCCGACAACGACCTGCCCTACTTGCTGCCGGGTTTTATCGACCTGCATGTGCACGGTGGCGGCGGCAAGGACATCATGGAAGGCATCGACGCCTTCGAGACCATCACCCGCACCCATGTGCGCTTCGGCACCACCTCGCTGCTGGCCACCACCATGACTGCCCCGGTCGAGGAAATCTCCCGGGTGCTCGGTGAACTCGGCCAGTTCTGCGAACACCGCCCGGCCGGCAGCGCCCGTGTACTGGGCGTACACCTGGAAGGTCCCTACATCAATCCCGGCAAACTTGGCGCGCAACCCAACTTCGCCCACACCGCATTGATGGCCGAGGTCGAGGAATATTTGCGCCTGGCACCGATCCGGGTGATCACCATAGCCCCGGAAATCGCCGGCCATGACGGCCTGATCCGCGCCCTCAGCCAACGCGGCGTGCGCATGCAAATCGGCCACACCCTGGGCAGCTATGAGGAAGGCGTCGCCGCCCTGGCTGCCGGCGCGACCAGTTTCACCCATTTGTACAACGCCATGAGCCCGCTGCATCACCGCGAGCCGGGCATCGTCGGCGCGGCATTGGCTCATGCGACCTACGCAGAACTGATCCCGGACCTGCTGCACGTGCACCCCGGCGCCATGCGCGTGGCCCTGCGCTCGATCCCGTGCCTGTACTGCGTCACCGACTCCACCGCCGCCGCCGGCATGCCCGACGGTGAGTACAAGCTGGGCAGCCACACCGTGACCAAATGCCTGGGCGGCGTACGCCTGGCCGACGGCACCCTGGCCGGCAGCACCCTGACCATGGATCAGGCGCTGCGCAACCTGGTGAAGATCGGCCTGCCTGTCAACGAAGCCTCACAGCGCCTGTCGCAATTTCCGGCGGACTATCTGGGTCTGGAACAACGCGGCCGCCTGCAACCCGGCAGCTTTGCCGACTGCGTACGCCTGGACCGCTCCCTGCACCTCACCGACGTAATGGTCGAAGGAGAAACCATTGACTTCAAAAATGCTTGAAGAGGCCCTGGCCTCCTGTGAGGCCGTCGCGGCGCAACTGCAACGCCTGAACCCGATACTCGAAGAGATCGCCGGACGCCTGCGCCGCCAGCCGCCGCAAGTGGCGATGACCATCGCCCGTGGCAGCTCGGACCACGCCGCCAGCTACTTCGCCTACCTGGCCATGCAGCACGTGGGCGTTCCGGTGGCGTCGTTGCCGATGTCCGTGGTGACGCTGTCCCAGGCGCCGCTGAAGGTCAGCGGTCAGGTGGCTTTCGGGTTCTCCCAGTCGGGGCAGAGCCCGGACCTGGTCAACAGCCTGCGCCTGCTGCGCAAGCGCGGGGCCTTGAGTGTGTCGATGGTCAATGCCGAAGACTCGCCCCTGGAAGCCGCCTGCGAATTCCATGTGCCACTGTGCGCAGGCCCCGAGCGCAGCGTGGCCGCGACCAAGAGCTTTATCGCCACCTTGAGCGCCAGCGCCCAGTTGGTCGGCCACTGGAATCACGAAGACGGCCTGCTCGACGCCTGCGATGCCTTGCCCGCCGGCCTGCGCGAAGCGGCGACTCAGGACTGGAGCCTGGCCATCCTCGCCCTGCGCGACTGCCAACGCCTGATGGTCATCGGCCGTGGCGCCGGGTTTGCCATCGCCCAGGAAGCCGCGCTCAAACTCAAGGAAACCTCGGCGATCCAGGCCGAAGCCTTCAGCAGCGCCGAAGTGCGCCACGGCCCGATGGCGTTGATTGATGACAACTACCCGCTGCTGGTATTCGCCCCACGCGGCGCCGAACAGCCGGGCCTGCTGACCCTGGCCGCGGAAATGCGCCAACGTGGCGCCCGAGTACTGCTGGCCGCGCCCGACGATATCGACGAACGCGACCTGACCTTGAGCCGTGCCGAACACCCGGCACTGGACCCGATCCTGGCGATCCAGAGCTTCTATGTGATGGCTGCAGGTTTGGCCCAGGCCCGGGGCATGGACCCGGACCAGCCCCGTCACCTGAGCAAAGTCACTCGCACCCATTGAGTTGATTTCCGTCGTTTCCTGATGAGTACCGTGCCCATGCCCGACAATAATAATGACCTCACCCTCAGCGCCCCTCTTAGCGGACCGGTGCTGACCCTGGGCAACGTTCCAGATGAAGTGTTCGCCAGTGGCGCCATGGGCGACGGGATTGCCATTGACCCCCTCAACGACTGCCTGCATGCGCCGTGCGCTGGCGTGGTGATCCATGTTGCCCGTACCGGCCACGCCCTGACCATCCGCGCCGACAATGGCGCCGAAGTCCTGCTGCACGTGGGTATCGACACCGTCGAACTGCAAGGCGAAGGCTTCGCCTTACTGGTCAAGGAAGGTACGCGGGTCAGCAACGGGCAAGCCCTGGTGCGCTTTGACCTGGACCGCATCGCCCGCCAGTGCAAAAGCCTGGTCAGCCTGATCATTCTCACCAATGGCGAACAGTTCGAAGTGCGCCCGGTGGCGTTGAATACTGTGAAGGTCGGCGAGGCATTGCTGCGCATCGTCGCGCGTCAGGCTGGCGTCGTGCAGGCTGCGGTGGCCGACAACTCCCAGGCACATGCCAGCGCCAGCGTGCGCATCACCCATCGCGGCGGCCTGCATGCGCGCCCCGCCGCCCTGATCCGCAAGACCGCCCAAGGCTTCAGCAGCCAGTCGCAGCTGCATTTCGCCGGTAAATCGGCGTCGTGCGCCAGCCTGATGGGGTTGATGGGGTTGGGCATCGGTGAGCAGGACGAGATACAGGTCACCTGCCAGGGCAAGGATTGTGATGCGGCGTTGCAGGCACTGGTCGCAGCGTTATCCGTTGCCACCCACGAAGAAGTGCACGCCCCGGTGATCGTCGCGGCACGCCCGCTCAATACCGAAGCGGGCGTATTGCAGGGTGTCTGCGCAGCCCCCGGCCTGGTCTGCGGGCCGCTGTTCCGGCTCGACACCATCGAGCTGCCGCAGGACCCGGGTAACCATGCGCGTGATGAACAACTGCAACACCTGAACAGCGCCCTGGAACGGGTACGCGGCGAAATCCGCAATACCCTGGAGCACGCCCGCCAGCGCAAGGCCGTCGAGGAAGAAGAGATCTTCGCCGCCCATCTGGCCCTGCTGGAAGACCCGACACTACTGGACGCCGCCACTGGCGCCATCGAACAAGGTAGCGCCGCCACCCATGCCTGGCGCAATGCAATCCAGGCCCAATGCGCGGTGTTGCTGGGTTTGGGTAAACCCTTGTTTGCCGAGCGCGCCAACGATCTGCGGGATTTGCAGCAACGAGTATTGCGCGCACTGCTGGGCGAGGCCTGGCAATTTGAGTTGCCCGCTGGCGCCATTGTCGTCGCCCATGAACTGACTCCCTCGGACCTGCTGCAACTGAGCGCGCAAAACGCGGCCGGCATCTGCATGGCCGAAGGCGGCGCCACCTCCCACGTGGCGATCCTGGCCCGGGGCAAAGGTTTGCCGTGCGTAGTGGCATTGGGCGGCGAAGTGCTGGATGTACCGCAAGGCCAACGGGTGGTGCTGGACGCTGCCCATGGCCGCCTTGAACTGCACCCCGACGAGGCACGACACGCCGAAGTCCATCAGATCCGCGATGCGCAAAAGCTCAAGCGCCAGCAGCAACAGACCCTCGCCCGGACGCCGGCCCAGACCCTCGACGGCGTAGGTGTCGAAGTCGCCGCCAATGTGGCCTCCAGCAGCGAAGCACAGCTTGCCTTTGCAAACGGCGCCGACGGCGTCGGCCTGCTGCGCACCGAATTCCTGTTCGTTGACCGCCACACCGCGCCCGATGAACAGGAACAGCGCCTGGCCTATCAGGCCGTGCTGGATGCCATGGGCGACAAGTCGGTGATCATCCGCACCATCGACGTCGGCGGCGACAAGCAACTCGATTATCTGCCGTTGCCCGCCGAGGCCAATCCGGTGCTGGGCCTGCGCGGTATCCGCATGGCCCAGGTGCGCCCGGAACTGCTCGACCAGCAACTGCGCGCCCTCCTGCAAGTCAGCCCGCTGGCCCGCTGCCGGATCCTGTTGCCGATGGTCAGCGAAGTCGACGAGTTGCTGCACATCCGCCAGCGCCTGGATGAGCTATGTGCCGAACTGGAATTGACCCAACGCCCGGAACTGGGGGTGATGATCGAAGTACCGGCCGCCGCGCTGATGGCCGAACAACTGGCCGAACATGCGGACTTTCTGTCCATCGGCACCAATGACCTGTCGCAATACACCCTGGCCATGGACCGTGACCACGCCGGCCTGGCCGCCCGGGTCGATGCGCTGCACCCGGCGCTGTTGCGCCTGATTGCCCAGACCTGCGCAGGCGCGGCGAAGCATAGCCGGTGGGTCGGTGTGTGTGGCGCCCTGGCCTCCGACCCGCTGGCCACTCCCGTGCTGGTTGGCCTCGGGGTGCGCGAGCTGTCCGTGAGTCCGCCGCAAATTGGCGAAATCAAGGATCGCGTGCGCCATCTGGACGCCGCGCAATGCCGGCAACGGAGCCAGGAATTGCTCAACCTGAGCAGCGCCAAGGCCGTTCGCCAAGCCTGTCACCGCCACTGGCCATTGAGCTGACAACAACAAGAAAAAGGAGACTCGCCATGTACCAACTGTTTATTGAAGGCCTGCAACGCCTGGGCCGTGCGCTGATGCTACCCATCGCGATCCTGCCGATTGCCGGCCTGCTGCTGCGCCTGGGTGACACCGACCTGCTGAACATCGCGGTGATGCACGATGCCGGGCAGGCGATCTTCGCCAACCTGGCGCTGATCTTCGCCATCGGTATCGCCGTGGGTTTTGCCCGCGACAATAACGGCACGGCCGGGCTGGCCGGGGCGATCGGTTACCTGGTGATGATCTCGACGCTCAAGGTGATGGATACCACCATCAACATGGGCATGCTCGCCGGTATCGTCAGCGGCTTGATGGCCGGCGCGCTGTACAACCGCTTCAAGGACATCAAGCTCCCGGAATACCTGGCATTTTTTGGCGGGCGACGGTTTGTGCCGATTGTCACGGGGTTCAGTGCGGTCGGGCTGGGGGTAATCTTTGGGCTGATCTGGCCGCCGATCCAACACGGCATCAATAGCTTCGGCGTGTTGCTGATGGAAAGCGGCAGCCTCGGTGCGTTTATTTTTGGTGTGTTCAACCGCTTGCTGATCGTCACCGGCCTGCACCATATCCTCAACAACATGGCCTGGTTTGTGTTCGGCAGTTTCACTGATCCGGCGACAGGCGCGGTGGTGACCGGCGACCTGACCCGCTATTTTGGCGGCGACCCCAACGGCGGCCAGTTCATGACCGGCATGTTCCCAGTGATGCTGTTCGGCCTGCCCGCCGCGTGCCTGGCGATGTACCGCCACGCGTTGCCGGAGCGCCGTAAAATCATGGGCGGGATTTTCCTGTCGATGGCCCTGACATCGTTCCTCACGGGGGTGACCGAACCCATCGAATTTGCGTTCATGTTCCTCGCGCCGTTCCTGTTCCTGCTGCACGCGCTGTTGACCGGCCTGTCGATGGCCGTCACCAACCTGCTGGACATTCACCTGGGCTTCACCTTCTCCGGCGGCTTCATCGACATGGTGCTGGGCTGGGGCAAATCCACCAACGGCTGGCGGGTGGTGCCGGTCGGCGTGGCGTATGCACTGATCTACTACAGCGTGTTCAGCTACTGCATCCGCCGCTTCAACCTCAAGACGCCAGGACGCGAAGACATCGTCGTCGCACAGGCGCAAACCATGACCGACAACCAGCGCGCCGCCGCCTATATCAGTGCGTTGGGCGGTGCAGAAAATTTATTGAGCGTCGGTGCTTGCACGACACGGTTGCGTTTGGACCTGGTTGATCGCAACAAAGCGGCAGACACGCAACTGAAAGCGCTGGGCGCCATGGCAGTGGTACGGCCAGGCAATGGTGGCAGTTTGCAAGTGGTGGTCGGGCCGATGGCGGACAGCATTGCGGATGAGATCCGACTGGCCATGCCGTCGTTTGCCGCGACTGCGCCCGTGGCGGTTGCGCCTGTGGATAAGCCGGTCGAGGTGAATGTGCGGGAAGCCGAAAAATGGCTGGATGCCTTGGGTGGCCGGGCGAATGTGCGCCAGTTGGAAGTGGTGGCGATGACGCGCTTGCGGGTGGAGTTGGCAGATGACTCAGGCTTGTCTGAAGCTGATCTCACTGCGCGGGGCTGCCTGGGTGTACGCCAGCTAGAAAGCGGTGTCTGGCACCTGTTGATGGGTGACAAGGCACCCGGATTGGGTCAAGCGCTGGAACGATTGGTCAAGTGCCAGGCCTGAAGCGGTAGTGGCTGCAGGCTAGCGCCCAGGCCTGGCCCACCTATATACCGCCCACCGCCATCCCAGCTTTTCCATGCTGACGACTCTACTCCTCAGCATGGAAAACGGGCCTATGAGCACCGCTGACGTTACACCCCCTTCCTACGACGCGATCAAAGGTGATATTGCCAACATCGCCCGTCATTTACTGAAGGTCGAGCTGCCGCGAATCGGGCAAAAATCCTCGGCCTCGCTGGCCTTCCTCGAACAACTGAACACCACACTCATATCCGCCAACCGGGTGTTTTTCAAAAACAGTCGCGCCGCCTTTGAGGCGCTCGCCTCGGCCGACCTGCACACCGATGACGGCCGGCGAGTGCTGGACGCGCTCAAGCGTGAGCTGGCGCAGAGGCTGTCGGACCTGGAGGCGCGTGAGCTGATCTCGAATCAGTCGCGCAAGACATTCATGACCTATACCGCCGGTTTCACTGCCCTTGAACATCAGGCCAAACTGGGCGTCGAGGATCGCCTGTTGCACCGGGATGACTTCAAGGACGTGCAGAGGCTGAGCCTCGGCCCGCAGTTGCGTCCCGCGGCGTGGGCCCTGACGTTCCAGTACCAGGAGCACACCGTAGAACTGGCTGGTGCGTTTATCATCAGCTTACCGTTCGTGGCGCCGGTCAATGACCTGGCAACCTCAGCCTTGCCCGGCAGGGTCTTGTTGTTCACTCCCGTTCGCGGCCTGGAAGCCTTTGACTCATTGGGTGAACTCAACGCCCACTTGCTGCACGTCAACGAATTCAGCCAACTGCTCCCGGCGCGTTACCAGCATTTGCCGACGGTCGCGATCTGGCCGCTGGCCCTCTCGCCCATCAGCGACAAGCCGCTGTTCGAACACAGTTACGACAGCCTGCTGGAGAAACGCCGCCAGGACATCGAATGGGCATTGAACACCACGGACAACCCAGCCCACAGCGCAGCGCAGTTGATGCAGCGCCTTGAACGTGCGCTCCAGCAGACGCTGCCCGACCTGACGGCCTACCTGGAGCTGCGCGCCCAGGCATTATTGGAGCGACACTTGCGCCTGAGCGCTCCGGATTGGTATCGCAGCGCCAGCGTCACCCGGCGCCAGCTGCTCGCCGAGCACCTGGCCAGCTACAACGAGGCACGCCAGAACCTGCTGGACCTGTTCGGCCCCGCCGCCACCCCGCACGCCCTGGCGCGTTACCAGTTGCTCGAACGCCTGAGTGATGACCTGGACATTCACGATCTCGATCCCCAGCAACTGCACATCAGCACGCGTCGCCACGTGGTCGACGTCGGCGAATACGACGATCACAAAAATCTTGTCGAACTGGCCCTGCGAGGTCTGCACACCCATGATGAAGAACCGGGTAGCGCGTTTCTCACAAACACCCGGCTCACCTATGCCGGTGAGCCGCTTGAGGATGATTATGGATCGCTGACACCCGCGTATCTGGTTGAAGTGCTGACGCAACTGCAACCCCGCCTGGACTTTGCCAACGTTCAAAAATCCATCCAGCAACAGCCGCCGCTGAAAACCGCTATCGAGCGAATGCTCGACCAACGCATCCAGGCACTCGCGTATCTGGCCACGTTGCAGGGGCATATCAGCGATGACGATTACCGCCTCGTACAACGCCTGCGTGAAGGCAACGATGCGCAGCTGGAGGCGTCGAGTGTGTCGTTTCACGGCGCGCAACTGCGCGACCTGTGGGTGTTGCGCCAGCGCGATGCCAACGGATCGATCCAGCGTCTGTTGCTGTGCACGCCCGATGCGCCGAGCGGCATGCAATGGCAGAGGTTCAACAAAGAAGTCGACCTGCAGGCGCATATCCTCGGCTGGTGCCTGCACAACGGCACACCCGGCATGAGCGAATACGTATTGCAGCAGGTGCCTTTGCGTTTTCAACCCAAGCTGAAACAGCTGCTGACCGGCCTGAGCTTCAAGCCAGCGGCAAAGGAGCATGAAGAAATCACCTTCAATGCGCCGTGCAATCACGCCCAATGCCTGACGATCATGGCGGAACATCTGCTGAGCCGGCGAATCGATGATTACGATTACGCCACGCCGGCCTGGTATCGCTCGACGACGGCCGATCTGCGTAAAAAACTGGCGACCCAGGCCGACGACGCCGTCGGCGCCCAAGCCCTCTATCAGGCAGATACTCGATCCGAGGCGCACGTCCCGGCCTTTGAAACTTACGTGCACCAACAGGCCAAGGCACAACTAAACCGCCTGCTGGGCCGCGCGCAAAACGATATCGATCCGGATACCGTCTGGGCCTACGCCCCGCCTGAATTATTCGTAAAGCCCTCGGCGCCCATCAGCTATACGCAGTTGTTTCGTGACGGGCACGCCGACGGGATAGGCTTTATCAACGAGCAGTTTTCCCGGTCGGCCCGCTTCAAAGGCCCTCCAGGGCTTGATCTGAGCGCCTTGAGCCCGGAACAGGTGGCGCGTTCGGTCACGGGAGTCTGGATTGGCCAGCGCTATATCAACCTCGTCAAGTCGCAACTGCTCGACGAAACCCAGGCCGACTATCACTACCGACGCAACGCCACCTTGGCAATCACCCAGTTGCAATTGCGCAACGCCGCGCTGGAGTCGCGCTTGCTCGGCGACATTGCCGGGGTGGATCTGGACTGGCTGGAACGCAGCATCGATGCCATGGGCGACACCTCGGCCTCGGCACGCAGCACCTATCCGATCCATCGCCTGATGATCGATGGCGATTGGGTGATCGGCTGCTACCTGTTCAGCCACGCCGACAACCCGGTCTTGCTGTACACCCCGCAAGCCCCCGACGGCATCAGCTTTCGCGAAGCCCGGCAATTCAACTATCTGCTGAAAAAAACCAAAGGCATGCCCGGCTATCTGATGGAGCGCGTCGGCCTGCAGTCGCAGATGCGTGTCCGCACTTTTCTGCAGCGGGCTGCGGACAACCTCCCCGAACACATCGACAGTACCAGCCGCAGCACAGCGTTCTACGACTCGATCCACGCACTCCCCGGTGTGCCCGATCTGCGCAGACTGCTGTACAACATGAACATCCAGCGCAAAATCGACAACGTCAACGCGACGACCGTCAGCCGCACGCAGATGATCAGCGGCATTCTGTGGACTTGCGTCGAGTTGCTGACAGCTATTGCCACCGCGCCCTTTCCCGTTGTCAGCCTGAGCGTGGGCGCATTGCTGGCGTTCAAGGACGGCATGCTTGCCCTGCACGCCTACAACCAGGGTGACGCCGGTGCGGCGCTCGGGCATTACATCGGGTTTGTGCTCAATACCGCTGGCGCGCTGGCCACCGACTTGCGTCCGGCGCTGGGCCTCCTTGCCAAAGCGAGTCGGCCGCTACGCCAGGTCGCACGGACCGCCGAACAACGCCAGGCCATGCAGTTGATCGAACAGCTGGACCCGCCGCCGCTCACCCCGGCCACAATGCAGCCGGTCATCCATGAAGGCCAGTTGCTCTGGGCACCGAAAACACCTGACCCGATCGGACGCTACCTGCTCTACCGCGCAGATCCCACCAGCGGCAGACTGGTGTCCACCAGCCGCCTGGCAGCGCCGGATGCCGACGGACGTTGGGTACGTACCGGCGTGAAGGGCGGTGCTCCAGGACCTAAATATGAAAAGGTCCCCGAACCACTGCAACCCTTGGATCCGTACGAAATTCCCAAAAAGCACCTGCCCGAATTTGAGTTGATCCTCAACCCCGAATCGGTCAAACGGTTTCTGCGCCAACAAGCCGATTACGCTGAGCGGACCCGATTCTCTCTGGCCCTGCTCAACCAGCCCGCCTATGAGGCGTATCAAAAACAGGTCGCGAACCTGGCCAACGATGCAAAAAATTTCTTCACCTACCTGGACATCCCGCCGCCACGCGCCGACGTGTTGGCGCTGGAGGCCAGCACGCCTCACCGCACGCTGATCAAACAGCTGGTGGGCGAAAACAAAGGCCTGGTCATCGGCGAAATTCCCAGCTCCATTGCCAGCAAAAAATTCCTGATCGACAACCTCGACGCGTTCGTCGGGCAGAACATAAAACGCCTCTACCTGGAATACATACCGGGCGATGTGTTCGCGCCGAAGCTGGCAAAGCTCACGCCTGGCCGGTCGTCAATGCACCTTGATCGCCACCTCAACACCCTCGACGAGACTTTTGGCTTCAACAGGCATTCCCATTATTCGTACGCCATGCTCATTAAAACCGCGCGTAAAAAAGGCATCGCCATCAAGGCGCTGGACGCCACCACCTCGTACAAGCTCGACGATGCGCTGATGTTCGGTGACACGCCGCCCACTACGCCCCGGACCAACGACCTCAGAAACTTCTACTCGCATAAAGTCATTGAAGCCGACATCGCCGCTCACCCGGATGACGGCTGGATTGCACTGGTTCATCAAACCCGCATGAGCACTTTCAATCAGATTCCGGGCATGGCCGACCTGCAAAAAACCATCGCCCTGCGCATAGAAGATGTGGGGCCGAACCAGCCGGTGGGGATCTGGGCAGATACCGCTGGCGGCATACCGGAAGACGCACTTGCCAAAGCCGACTACCGACTGACGATGCGCACTTCCTACAAAGGCATCGCCACTGCCGGGCCTTCAACAAGTCCGGTATCGCCTTCGACAAGCGTGCTTGCCAAGTTCGACCTGCCTCCCGAGTTTCACGACCGCGTGCTGCAAATGATCCGGCACCCAGATGGGCTGGACACCCGCTATGTTCCCTCTGACGCTGAAGGTCGCCGCGCAATCAGTGCCTTTAAAGAAACCCGCCTTCGGCTGCAGGATCACGCGCAGACATACTTTAAGAACCGGACGGCGACTGCCAGGTCCGCCTTGCCTGAAATAAAACCCGATACCTCGGCCGACACGTTCATCCGTCAGATTTTCAAACGTGACGCCGCAGGATTGGTGATCGGCGAAGTTCACAGTGACCAGTCGAGCAAGGCGTTCCTGATCAAGCACATGAGTACGTTTGAGCAACTGGGGGTCAAGACGCTCTATTTCGAACACCTGCCAAGCGACCTGTTCCAGCGGGATCTGGATACGTTTTTCAAGACCGCCCTGTTGAACAGAAAACTGGAACAGTACCTGGCAGCGCTGAACAGGGGACACATGCTCGGGTACGAGGGCGGTAGTCACTTCACCGCTGTCATCGAGAAAGCAAACAAACACGGGATTCGCATCAAGGCGCTGGACTGCACAGCCAGTTACTACCTCAAAGGTCTTGTGGACAGTGAAGGCCTGAACCGCAACAGCCTCTTCAGCTTTTATGCATCACAGGTGATCGAGGCCGACCAGGCCGCACAAGGCGCTCACAAATGGGTGGCCTTTGTCGGCAATGCCCACACCAATACAAACAAGGGTGTACCCGGGCTGGTGGAGTTGCATGATGCGGTCAGTCTCTACGTACGGGACGTTGCGCCGTCACCGTCACCGCCCACCGGTATCCACCCCGACACCTGGGAGATCAACACGGGCCTGAAACCCGGTGCCGCCCGAAGCGATTTCACCTTGAAAGTCGGTGTAGAAGGCCGGCGGTCATCGCCGTTCTTCACCACAGCCGACAGGTCGCGATTAAGCCGCCCTGGGTACTTTCTGATAGAAAACCCTTCAAGCACTGAAATGAACCTGCTGCATCATTCCAGCAGCGGTGAAATTGTATCGACCCCTATCCAGATCGACGATAACGGGTTGTTTTTCATTGATCGTTGGCACTTGAAGGACAAGCGCTTCATCTCGCCAAAAACCCTGGAGAGCGCCCTCAGGTTTGAAGTCAACTTGACACCCGCCCCGTAAAACTGCGACTACGGTCACCAAGCCAATAAAAAACCCGCCGGCCCAAAGGGCTCGACGGGTTTTGTGTTGCTGCAGTACCCGGATCAGAAATCCGCCAACTGCCACACCTCATAGGCCGGTGTCTCGTAGGGATGGCTGAGCTTCAACGCGGCCACAACGGCCTTGATCAACGCATCCGCCACCACCAGCTCAACCTTCCATTCCTCGACTGCTTCAACTTGCCCGACCTGGCCAATAAACGGCTGGCTGCCGTCCAACGCCCGGAACTGGCCCTGGCCCAGCACTTGCCAGGCACAGCTGTCGTAGTCGCCGATGCGCCCGCCGCCAGCAGCGAAGACGGCGGTTTTCACCGCCTCTACATGGCTGTCGGGCACAAAGAAGGCGAGCTTGTACACCGTCTTAGTTCACCCAGACGCGCGCGTTGCGGAACATACGCAGCCAGGCGCCGTCTTCGTTCCACTCTTCCGGGCGCCACGAGTTCTGCACGGCGCGGAACACACGCTCCGGGTGCGGCATCATGATGGTCACGCGACCGTCGCGGCTGGTGAGGCCGGTGATCCCGCGCGGCGAGCCGTTCGGGTTGGCCGGGTAGCTTTCGGTGACCTTGCCGTGGTTGTCGACGAAACGCAGGGCCACGGTGCCGGACAGATCGGCTTCGAGCAGTGCTTCTTCGCTTTCGAACTCGGCATGGCCTTCACCGTGGGCGATGGCGATCGGCATGCGCGAACCGGCCATGCCTTGCAGGAAGATCGAGTTGGATTCCTGCACCTGCACCATGGCTACACGGGCTTCGAACTGCTCGGAACGGTTGCGCACAAAGTGCGGCCAGAACTCGCTGCCCGGGATCAGTTCGCTGAGGTTGGACATCATCTGGCAACCGTTGCACACCCCCAGGGTGAAGCTGTCGTTACGTTCGAAGAAACCCTGGAACGCATCGCGGGCACGGCTGTTGAACAAGGCCGACTTGGCCCAGCCTTCACCGGCACCCAGCACGTCGCCGTAGGAGAAACCACCGCAGGCCACCAGGCCTTTGAACTCGTTGAGGTCAACGCGACCGGCGAGGATATCGCTCATGTGCACGTCGATCGCATTGAAGCCGGCGCGATCGAATGCAGCCGCCATTTCCACCTGGCCGTTGACGCCCTGCTCACGCAGTACGGCAACCTGTGGGCGGATGCCTTTCTTGATGTAAGGCGCGGCGATGTCCTGGTTGACGTCGAAGCTGAGCTTGGTGCTCAGGCCCGGATTGTCTTCTTCCAGGATCACGTCGAATTCCTGCTCGGCGCAGTCGGCGTTGTCACGCAGGCGTTGGATCTGGTAGCTGGTCTCGGCCCACTGGCGTTGCAGCAGGCGGCGCTGGCCGGCAAACACGGTATCGCCATTGAACGAGATATTGATTTCGCCGTTGTTGATCGGCTGGCCGATCACCGCCACGCAATCGTCCAGGCCAGCGGCGCTGAATTGTGCGAGTACATCCGGGGTGGCGTCCTGGCGCACCTGGATCACGGCGCCCAACTCTTCGTTGAACAGGATGCCGTTGATTTCGGCAGCATCCTCGGCAACGCTGTCGAGCACGATGTTCAGGCCGCAGTGACCGGCGAACGCCATCTCTACAACGCTGGTCAGCAAACCGCCGTCGGAACGGTCGTGGTAAGCCAGCAGGTGGCCGTCGGCGTTAAGGCCCTGGATCACGGCGAAGAAGGCTTTGAGGTCTTCCGCATCATCGACGTCCGGCGCGTGTTTGCCGAGCTTGCCGTGGGTTTGCGCGAGGATCGAGGCACCCATGCGGTTCTGGCCACGGCCCAGGTCGATCAGGATCAGATCGGTGGTGCCCTTGTCCATGCGCAGCTGCGGGGTCAGGGTCTGGCGGATGTCGGTGACCGGTGCAAAACCGGTAACGATCAGCGACAGCGGCGAGGTGACGCTCTTGTCCACGCCTTCATCGTTCCAACGGGTGGCCATGGACATCGAGTCCTTGCCTACCGGAATGGTAATGCCCAACTCCGGGCACAGCTCCATGCCGACCGCTTTGACCGTGTCGTACAGGCGTGCATCTTCACCCGGGTGACCGGCCGCGGACATCCAGTTGGCCGACAACTTGATGTCGGACAGCTTGCCGATGCGCGAAGCAGCGATGTTGGTGAGGGTTTCACCAATGGCCATGCGGCCCGACGCCGGGGCGTCCAGCAAGGCCAGCGGGGTACGCTCGCCCATGGCCATGGCTTCACCGGTGTAGACGTCAAAGCTGGTTGCGGTCACGGCAACGTCAGCCACCGGCACCTGCCATGGGCCGACCATTTGGTCACGGGCCACCAGGCCGGTGATGCTGCGATCGCCGATGGTGATCAGGAAGCTTTTGCTCGCCACGGCCGGGTGATGCAGCACACGTTCGATGCTGTCGGCCAGTTCCAGGGCGCTTGGGTCGAAATCATCGCCCAGCTCGGCTTCACGTACCGCCGAACGGTGCATGCGCGGGGCTTTGCCCAGCAGCACTTCGAGCGGCATGTCCACCGGGCTGTTGCCGAAGTGGCTGTCTGTAACCGTCAGTTGCGGCTCGGCTGTGGCTTCGCCGACCACGGCAAACGGGCAACGCTCGCGTTCGCAGATGGCCTGGAAGCGCGCGAAGTCTTCAGGGCCGACGGCCAGCACATAACGCTCTTGGGATTCGTTGCTCCAGATTTCGTGCGGGGCCATGCCCGGCTCGTCGTTTGGAATGTTGCGCAGTTCGAAACGGCCACCACGGTCGCCGTCGTTGACCAGTTCCGGGAAGGCGTTGGACAAACCGCCAGCACCGACGTCGTGGATAAAGCTGATTGGGTTCTTGTCACCCAACTGCCAGCAACGGTCGATGACTTCCTGGCAGCGACGCTCCATCTCTGGGTTTTCGCGCTGTACGGAAGCAAAGTCCAGGTCCGCCGAGCTGGTGCCGGTGGCCATGGAAGAAGCCGCGCCGCCGCCCAGGCCGATCAACATCGCCGGGCCGCCGAGCACGATCAGCTTGGAACCGACCAGGATCTCGCCTTTCTTGACGTGTTCTTCGCGGATGTTGCCCATGCCGCCGGCCAGCATGATTGGCTTGTGGTAACCGCGCACTTCATCACCGTGAGGCGTGGTGATGGACTGTTCGAAGGTACGGAAGTAACCGGTCAGTGCCGGGCGCCCGAATTCGTTGTTGAACGCGGCACCGCCCAGCGGGCCTTCGATCATGATGTCGAGGGCGGTGACGATGCGCTCAGGCTTGCCGTACGGCACTTCCCACGGCTGTTCAAAGCCAGGGATCTGCAGGTTGGACACGGTGAAACCGGTGAGGCCCGCCTTGGGCTTGGCGCCACGGCCGGTTGCGCCCTCGTCACGGATTTCGCCGCCCGAACCGGTGGCTGCGCCTGGGAACGGAGCAATCGCGGTCGGGTGGTTGTGGGTTTCGACCTTCATCAGGATGTGCACCGGCTCCTGTACCGCGCCGTACTGGCGGGTCTCCGGGTCCGGGAAGAAGCGGCCGGCGACGGAGCCGACGATGACCGAGGCGTTGTCCTTATAAGCCGACAGAACGCCTTCGCTATGCATCACGTAGGTGTTCTTGATCATGCCGAACAGGCTTTTTTCCTGGCTCTGGCCGTCGATGTCCCAACTGGCGTTGAAGATCTTGTGACGGCAGTGCTCGGAGTTGGCCTGGGCGAACATCATCAGTTCGATGTCGTGGGGGTTGCGCTGCAAACCGTTGAAGGCGTTGACCAGGTAGTCGATCTCGTCTTCGGCCAGGGCCAGGCCCAGTTCGGTGTTGGCCTTCTCCAGGGCGGCGCGGCCGCCGCCGAGCACATCAATCGCGGTCAGCGGCTTGGGCTCGGCGTGGCTGAACAGACCGGCGGCCTGTTCGAGCTGGCTGACGATGATCTGGGTCATGCGGTCGTGCAGGCTGCTGGCGACCAGCTCGGCCTCGGCATCGCTGAACTGGCCGGCGACGTAGAAGGCGATACCGCGCTCCAGGCGCTGGATTTTGTCCAGGCCGCAGTTGCGGGCAATGTCGCTGGCCTTGCTCGACCAGGGCGAGATGGTGCCGAACCGCGGCAGAACCAGGAACAAGCGGCCGGTCGGCTCTTGAACGGGAACGCTTGGGCCGTACTTCAGAAGGCGTGCCAGCACTTGCTGTTCGTCGGCGGTCAATACGCCGGTAACGTCGGCGAAGTGAGCAAATTCAGCATACAGGCCTGTAACCGCTGGAACCTTCTGGCTCAGTTGTTCAAGGAGTTTGCTGTGGCGAAAGGCAGAAAGGGCAGGAGCGCCGCGCAGGATCAACATCTTCGGGACAGCCTCGGGAAGGGGTGTGCTTTGAGGCCGTGCATTCTAGCGTAAACCATCGCTAACGGCACCCGAAACGGCATCGCCGGCTGCTGCCGAACGTCAGTTGGCAGGGTCGGGGCATTATCCAAGGCATTCAGCGCAGTTATTTTAACCGTCACAATTACCCGCCAAGCCACGTTTCTGCGGGCTGCAGCACAGTTTTGGCGGCGCTAGCAGACAAGACCGCCGCTGTCGAGATATGGCGCCGTGGGCCGTTTGCGTATACTGCGCAGATGTTCTCCCCAACTGCTTTGCGCCCGCGATGCGCCAAATGGCTCATCGCCACCGGACTCTTCCTGATGCTCAGCGCCTGTGTTGATAAACCCAGCACGCTTGAGCGAATCAAGGAGGATGGCGTATTGCGGGTGATTACCCGGAACAGCCCGGCCACGTATTTCCAGGACCGCAACGGTGAAACCGGTTTCGAATACGAACTGGTCAAGCGCTTTGCCGACGACCTGGGCGTGAAGCTGGAAATCGAGACCGCCGACAACCTCGACGACCTGTTCGGCCAACTGGGCAAAGCCAATGGCCCGGTGCTTGCCGCCGCCGGCCTGGTCAGCAGCGAGCAGCGCCAGCAACAGGTGCGTTTCTCCCATCCTTACCTGGAAGTTACCCCGCAGATCATCTACCGCAACGGCCAGTCACGCCCGACCAACGCGGCGGACCTGGTGGGCAAGAAGATCATGGTGCTCAAGGGCAGCACCCACGCCGAACAATTGGCGGCGCTTAAAAAGCAGAATCCTGCGATTGAATACGAAGAATCCGACGCCGTTGAGGTAGTCGACCTGCTGCGCATGGTGGACGAGGGGCAGATCGACCTGACCCTGGTGGACTCCAACGAAGTGGCGATGAACCAGGTGTACTTCCCCAATGTGCGCGTGGCCTTCGACCTGGGCAACGCCAGCAACCAGAGCTGGGCCGTGGCCGCAGGCGAAGACAACAGCCTGCTCAACGAGATCAATAGCTACCTGGACAAGGTGGAAAAAAACGGCACCCTGCAACGCCTCAAAGACCGCTATTACGGGCACGTCGATGTACTCGGTTATGTCGGCGCCTATACGTTCGCCCAGCATTTGCAGCAGCGCCTGCCCAAATACGAGAAGCACTTCCGGGCCTATGCCAAGGAAGAAAAGGTCGACTGGCGCCTGCTGGCGGCCATCGGCTACCAGGAATCACTGTGGCAACCGGCGGTCACCTCCAAGACCGGCGTGCGCGGCCTGATGATGCTGACCCAGAACACCGCCCAGGCCATGGGCGTGTCCAACCGCCTGGATCCCAAGCAAAGCATCATGGGCGGCGCCAAGTACCTGGCCAAGATCAAGGATGAGCTGGACGACAGCATCGCCGAGCCGGACCGCACCTGGTTTGCCCTCGCCGCCTATAACGTCGGCACCGGCCATCTGGACGACGCGCGCACCCTGGCGAAGAAAGAAGGCCTGAACCCGAACAAGTGGCTGGACGTGAAGAAAATGCTGCCGCGCCTGTCGCAGAAGCAGTGGTACAGCAAGACCCGCTACGGCTATGCGCGTGGCGGTGAGCCGGTACACTTTGTGGCGAACATCCGGCGCTACTACGACATTCTGACCTGGGTGACGCAGCCGCAGCTGGAAGGCAACCAAGTGGTCGAAGGCAACCTGCACGTGCCGGGTGTGGACAAGACCAAGCCGCCGGAAGACAACCCGAAGCTCTAGGTACCCGAGTGGGACAGGCCTTTGTGGCAAGCGGGCCTCTCTGGTGAAGGTGCCTTTGTGGTGCCTTTGTGGTGAGGGAGGCTTTTGTGGTGAGCGGGCTTGCCCCGCGCTGGGCTGCGAAGCAGCCCCCATAGGCCCGCCGCGATTTTTCAGGAAAACCGTAGCGCCTGGTTTTGGGGCGGCTTCTCCACCCAGCGCGGGGCAAGCCCGCTCACCACAAAAAGCCTGCTCACCACAAAAAGCCCGCTCACCAGAGAGGCTCGATCACCACAAAGGCCCCCTCACCACACACCAACTGCACCTCATTCAAATGGCTCAACCTTGATCGACGTCGTCTTATAACCCAGTCAGCAGGTGGACCACGCCGTCCGATAACACCATCACTCCCGCTACACCCGTCGCCTTCAACGCCGCCTCATCCAATCGCCCCGCCTCCTGCAACTGCACCCTTACCCGCGTCAGCGCCACATGCTGTTGTGACTTGACGTTAGCCACGCCACCCAATGCACTCAGCACGTCGGCCGACAACAGACTTTGCGTCGGTGCCTCGACCGTCTCGGCAATCAAGTCCGGGGTCAGGGCTTTCCAGAACGCCTGTTTCAATTTATCCAACATGCTCAGTTCTCCAGCACAACGGTAGCTGTTTGATAGTCACGCAAGGCTTCGCGTACCTGGGCGGCCTCTTCCAGGCTCAGCACCTGGCGGGCGATGCTCTGGCAGTCGGCAAGGTCGAGCTCGCGCACGGTGGCCTTGATGGTCGGGATCAACGGCACACTGACCGACAACTCATCCACCCCCAGCCCGATCAACAGCGGAACCGCCAGCGCTTCGGACGCCAACGCGCCGCATACGCCGACCCATTTACCGTGGGCATGAGCGGCCTTTACCGTGGTGGCGATCAAGCGCAATACCGCCGGGTGAAAGCTGTCGGCCTGGCTGGCCAGCCGTGGATGGTCGCGGTCCATGGCCAGGGTGTATTGGGTCAGGTCGTTGGTGCCGATGGAGAAGAAATCCACATGGGGCGCAAACACGTCGGCCATCAACGCCGCCGAGGGCACTTCGATCATGATCCCCAGCTTCGGCAGTTCGCTCAGCCCCAATGCCAGCGCTTCCTCTTCGAGAATCCTGCGAGCCAGGTGCAGTTCCGACAGCAGGCTGACCATCGGCAACATGATATGCAGCCGCGCCAGCCCGGCGCTGGCGAGGATCGCACGCAACTGTTCGCGCAACAGCGCCGGCCGCTCCAGGCACAGGCGAATACCGCGCAAGCCCAGGAACGGGTTGGTTTCGGCCTCCATCGGCACGTAGGCCAGCGGTTTGTCGCCGCCCACGTCAAGGGTGCGCACCACCAGATTGCGCTCAGTACCCAGGGCGCGGGCGATGGCCGTGTAGGTGCTGGCCTGCTCCTCCGGGCTCGGTGCACGGTTGCGGTCGAGGTAGAGGAATTCCGAACGCAGCAGGCCGACGCCTTCACCGCCGAGGGTCAGGGATTGCTCCACCTCCTGCAACGAAGCGACGTTGGCCGTGACCTCAACGTGATGACCGTCGCGGGTGATGGCGGGCAACGCAGCCTGCGCCACATCGCGCTGATGCCGCAGCCCCTGTTGTTGACGAGCCAGGTCCAACCGTTCGATCTCGGCCAGATTCGGCGCCAGGTGCAGCTCGCCTTTATCCGCATCCAGCAGGACCTGCTTGCCGTTCGCCAGCGCCAGCACCTGCTCCGGTACACCGCAGATCGCCGGCAGGCCCAGGGCACGGGCGAGAATTGCCACATGGCTGGTCGCACCGCCGCCGACCGTGACAAACCCCAGCACCTTCCGGCTGTCGAGGCTGGCGGTTTGCGACGGGGTCAGTTGCTCGGCGATCAGAATGGCGCGCTCGGGCAGATCCCAGGCGCGGTCCTCAATGCCCAGGATCAGTTTGAGTACACGCTGGCCAACATCGGCCAGGTCCGCTGCCCGCTCAGCGATCAGCGCATTGCCCAATCCCTGGAACAACTTGACCGTGGCAGCAGTGGCGCCATGCCAGGCAAACGCCGCGCTCTTACCCTCGGCGAGCAAGCCATGGGCGTGTTCCAACAAGGTCGGGTCTTCGAGCAGTTCCTGATGAGCGCGGAAAATCTCCGCCTGGGCACTGCCGACAGCCTTGGCCTGCAAGGTTTGCAGCGCTTCGGTGGCAGCCCGCAGAGCGTGCGCCAACGTGGCACATTCGGCCTCTTCGCCCGCGCCCTTTTCAGGGATATCCAGGTCAGGCTCCGCCACCTGCACCACCTGACCAAACGCCGAACCCGGCGATGCGCACATACCCCGCAGCACAGTCGCCGACACCACAGGTTCAACCACCACAGCCGGTACCGCGACCGTCTCGCCACAGCCTTGCGTCAACAATTCCACCAAGGCCTTGATCGCCACCTCGGCATCGTCCCCTGCCGCGCTCACTTGCAAGGTATCACCCTGCACAGTTTGCAGCGCCATGATTGCCACCAGGGATTTTGCGTTGGCGCTCTGGGTTTGCTTGTGCAGGTAAATGCTCGCGTTAAAGCCCTTCGCCGCCTGGGCAAACACCGCCGCCGGGCGTGCATGCAGGCCATTGGCGTTGGGCAGGCTCAGCGGTTTGGAGAACAGCGCATCGCCCTCCTCCTCGTTTGCCACGTCAAGCGCCTGCGCTGGGGATAACGCCAGCAGCGGCTGGCCGCTTTCGACCACGCCACTGGCCAGCAGGGTGAATGGTTCGCCGCTGACCACCAGCATGAGGGTCAACAAGCTACGGGCATTGAGCGCCACATAGTCGGCATCAAATTCGATCAGCGCCTCGCCGGCCTCGACCCGCTGGCCTTCCTCGACCAATCGGGTGAAGCCCTTGCCCGCCAGGTTCACGGTGTCCAGGCCGATATGCATCAACACCTGCACGCCGTTGTCGTCGGTGATGCTGACCGCATGCCCGGTGTCCTGAATATTGCTGACCACCCCGCCCAATGGTGCGCACAGGGTCTGCGACGTGGGGTCGATGCACAGGCCGTCGCCGATCATGCGGCTGGCGAACACCGGGTCCGGCACTTGATCCAGCGCCAGCAGCACCCCGGACAGGGGCGCCAGCAGTTCCAAGGGTTTCGATGGGATCATGACGTCACCTGCTGTTTTGTTCGGTAAAAATCATTGAGCAGAAGAAGGATTACTTCCACCAGTACTCGACCTGCACACCAAAATTCGACCCATGCCGTGCGGTGCCGTACGACCCGGTGTCGGACAATGCCGACCCCGCCGCCAGTTCATTCGCTGCGCGCTTGGCCGCTTCGTTCCAGGTGGCGTAGGTGTAGTACAAGCGCACTTCCGGCCGTGCCCAGAAATCCGGGCCTTTGGGCGACCACGTCGGGGCGAAGGTGAATTTGCTCAGCTTGCGCGTGCCGCCGCTGGCGTCGACTTGATCGTGGCCCAGTTCGGTGACGAGTTTGAATTGTTCGCTGATGGCATACGCCGGGCGCACGCCGAGGGACATCCAGGTCTGGTCCTGGCCGCCGGGGCGGATATCTTTCTGGTACACCGCCTCGACCTGCCCGCCGAAACGCGGCGTGACCTGCCAATCGAAAAACTCCACCGCGCGATAACTTTTGCTGCTGTTATCCAGGAAGGTATTGCCGGTGTAACCCAGGCCGGTGCCAGGACCTTCGCCGTACTGCAACGCGAACTTGTTCTTGCCCCCCAGGAAAGGCTTTTGCACATGCTGCGCCGTCAACGCCCAACCGCTGTTGGTATCGCGGCCACCGGCCTTCTCGATATAGCTCAAGCCCAGTTCCAGCTCACCGCCAGGATTGGTCTTGAAGCCCGCGACGTTGAAGTCGTGACGGGTGGCGTATTCCTTTTGGTAGAGGTTGTCCTTGCGCGAAATGGCGTAGCTGTACTTGAGGTCGCCGATCAGCACGTCCTCGATACCGCCGCCGGTGGCGCTCTGGTTCCAGTAGTAGAAATCGGAGATATGGATGTCGTTACGTTTGTAGTAACGCCGACCGGCCCACAGCGAACCGCCGTTGAGGGCGGGCACGTTCGACCACTGCGCATACAACTGTGGCATGCGCGCCGAGCCGTTGTTCTCGCCCTGGAATTTCAGCTCGCGGTCGTACTTGTTGTACAGCGAGGCCATCGCATCGACGCTGAACACCGAACCATCATCGAGGGTCAGCAAGTCCTGGCGCAGTTCCAGTTCGGCGTATTGCTCGCATTCGTTCCCCAGACGGTATTTGGATTGCGCCCCTGGCAGTTGGAAACATTGCTGCGGACCACTGCCGGTCGACGTGCCTGCGCCGCTGCGCAAGTAACCGGCAAATTCCAGGGCCTGAGCGCCGAGAGGCAGGCTCAGGCAGGATGCAACGAGGCCCAGCTTTATTGTTGTTTTCATGAAGCACTCCGATATTTTTATTATGTTTTTTGAAGCACCCTGCGCCCCCACGGGAGTTCCGGGTTTAGTCCTTAAGATGCAGCACGAACGATTCGTAGGGACGCAGGACGACCGAGGCCGTTCGCAGCGGGCAATCGGGGTAGTTGCTGATCAGCAGGCGTTGCTCACTTGCCGCGCCGATCACGTCGTCAGGCAGCTGAATGGCGCAGGGCTTGCCATAGAAATTGTTCAGCACCAGCAGCCGCTCGCCCTGGCCCTCGCGCAAGTACGCCCACACCTGGGGATGGTCCTGCAGCAGTTCGCGGTAGACGCCTTCCTGGATCAGCGGTTCGTGACGACGCAAGGCAATCAGCGCGCGGTAGTGATGCAGCACGGAATCGGGATCATCGAGCTGGTGCTCAACGTTGATCTGCGCGGCATTCGCCGGGAGACCGATCCATGGCTCGCCCGTGCTGAAACCGGCATTGGCGCGTGCATTCCACTGCATCGGCGTGCGCCCGTTATCGCGGGACTTCTGCATGATCGCCGCCATGCTCGACGCCTGGGATTCACCGGCATCGCGCTTGAGGCGATAGATGTTGAGGGTCTCCACATCGCGGTACTGCTCGATCTGCTCGAAACCCGGATTGGTCATGCCCAGCTCTTCGCCCTGGTACACAAACGGTGTGCCCTGGAGAAAATGCAGCGCCGTAGCGAGCATCTTGGCCGAGACCACGCGGTGTTCGCCGTCGTCGCCAAAACGCGAAACCACACGCGGCTGGTCGTGGTTACACCAGAACAACGCATTCCAGCCGCCACCGGCCTGCATGCCCAGTTGCCAGTCGGAGAAAATCCGCTTGAGTTGCAGGAAATCGAAGTCGGCCTTTATCCACTTTTGCAGGTTCGGGTAATCCACTTTCAGGTGATGAAAATTGAAGGTCATCGACAGTTCTTTCGACGCAGGATTTGAATAACGAATGCAGTGTTCCAGGCTGGTGGACGACATCTCGCCGACGTTGATCAGGTCATGGCCTTCGAAGACTTCGCGGTGCATCTCTTGCAGGTATTCATGCACGTGGGGGCCGTCGGTGTAGAAGCGGCGGCCGTCGCTGGTGTCTTCGGGAAAATCGGCAGGCTTGGAGATCAGGTTGATCACGTCCAGGCGAAAGCCGCCCACGCCCTTGTCACGCCAGAAGCGCATCAACTTGAACACCTCGGCACGGACCTTGGGGTTGTCCCAGTTGAGGTCGGCCTGGGTATGGTCGAACAGGTGCAGGAAATACTGGCCGGTTTGCGCCTCGTATTCCCAGGCCGAACCGCCGAACTTGGATTCCCAGTTGTTCGGCTGGTCACGCCAGATGTAGAAGTCGCGGTACGGGTTTTCGAGGCTGCTGCGCGCCTGCTGGAACCACTCGTGCTCAATGGAGGTGTGGTTGACCACGATATCGAGCATCAACTTGATACCGCGCCTGGCCGCCTCGTGGATCAGCAGGTCGCAGTCGGCCATGGTCCCGTAGCTGGGGTCGATGGCGTAGTAGTCGCTGATGTCGTAGCCGTTGTCCCGTTGCGGCGAGCGCAGGAACGGGGTGATCCACAGGCAATCCACGCCCAGCCATTGGAGGTAGTCGAGTTTGTCCACGATGCCCAGCAGGTCACCGGTGGCGTTACCCGCGTGGCTGTGGAAGCTTTTGGGGTAGATCTGGTAGATCACCGATTGGTGCATGGGGGGTCCTTCAGTTGGTTGGGTGTTGGTAGTGCATTCCAACCTGTGGGAGGGGGCTCGCCCCCAATAGCAATCGATCAGGCAACCCGATAACCAGGCCGAACAATCTTCATGCTCAACGCACAGGTCAGAACAAACGGCACGACCATCGCGATGACCATCCCGATCACAAACATCGCGATGGATTGCGGCACGATCGAGATAAATCCAGGCAAGCCACCCACGCCGATGGCCGACGCCTGGACCTTGTTCAGCGACAGGAAAATACTGCCCAGCGCCGAGCCCACCAGGGCCGCATAAAACGGAAACTTGAAGCGCAGGTTCACCCCGAACATCGCCGGCTCCGTGATGCCGAAGTACGCGGAAATCGCCGAGGTCGAGGCCATGCTTTTGTCCCGCGCGTTGCGGGTCATATAGAACACCGCAAGCGCAGCGCTGCCCTGGGCCAGGTTGGACATCACGATCATCGGCCAGATAAAGGTGCCGCCCTGGGTCGAGATCAGTTGCAGGTCCACGGCCAGGAACATGTGGTGCATGCCGGTGATCACCAGCGGTGCATACAAAAGCCCGAAAATCGCCCCGCCGAGCATCGGCGCCAGGTCAAACAGGGTGACCACGCCTTCGGTGATCAGGATGCCGAGGTGACGTGTCACCGGGCCGATGATCGCCAGCGCCAGCACGCCGGTGACGACGATGGTGGTGATCGGCACCACCAACAATTGAATGGCATTCGGCACACGGGCGCGCAGCCATTTCTCGATCACGCTCATCACATAGGCGGCCATCAGGATCGGCAGGATCTGCCCCTGGTAGCCGACCTTTTCAATTTTGAACCAGCCGAAAATATCGAAGTACGGCAGGCTTTGACCGTCGAGCCCCGCCACGGCCTTGCCGTAGTTCCAGGCATTGAGCAGGTCCGGGTGCACCAGCATCAGGCCGAGCACGATGCCGAGGATTTCACTGCCGCCAAACCGCTTGGCCGCCGACCAGCCCACCAGCGCCGGCAGGAACACGAACGAGGTGTTGGCCATCAGGTTGATCAGGCTCCACAGGCCATCCAGGTTCGGATAGGCCTCCAGCAGCGTCTTGCCCTCGATGAACATGCCCTTGGCGCCCATCAGGTTGTTGATGCCCATCAACAGGCCGGCAATGATCAGCGCGGGCAGGATCGGCATGAAGACATCGGAGAACACCCGCACCAGACGCTGCATGGGGTTGGTCTTGTCGCCGCCGGCTTTCTTCACGTCGGCAATGGTCGAGGCGGCGAGGCCGGTCTGTTCGCGCAGGGCGGCGTAGACTTTTTCCACCTCACCGGGGCCGATCACTACCTGGAACAGACCACCGGTGAAAAACGAGCCTTTGACCAGATCGACCTGGTTCAACGCGCTGTTATTGACCAGGCTGGGGTCCTTGAGCGCCAGGCGCAGGCGGGTGACGCAGTGGGCGGCTTGCTCAAGGTTGTCGCGCCCGCCGAGGTTCTCAAGAATCTCGCGGGCGATCGTCGAATAGTCGTGGCTCATGCTTGGTTTCCACTTTGATTTTTTTATTTGAGGGCAGTCATTGGCAGCACGCCGACGCCAAACGTACTCGTCTGTACGAGTTAAAGCAACAACTCGTCTGTACGAGTTTGGAAAATATCGTTTTTGGGTTTACCAAGGGTCAATGGACAAACCCCACCGCTGCCACTAAGGTTCCTGCCTTGAACGCACAGTTCACTTACAAACAGTCGGGCACAGAGCCATCCCCATGAGCAAATACAACCAGATCTACACGGATCTGCTTGCCAGCATCACCACCGAACGCCTGCAACGCGGTACGCGCCTTCCTTCCGAAACCGAATTGATGGACAGCTACCAGGCCAGCCGTGGCACCGTGCGTCGCGCCATCGAGCAGTTGCAGGAACGCGGTTTTGCGCAAAAAATCCACGGCAAGGGCACGTTCGTGCTGTCCCCCAACCCGATTGAATTTCAACTGGGCGGCATCGTCAGCTTCCACGAAACCCACGCCGACCTGGGCGATGACGTACACACTGATGTCGTCGAATTCACCCAGTTCCCGCTGGAAGGCCCCCTGCAGCAACACATCGAAGCCGAACCCGGCAGCCTGATCACGCGGATCAAACGGGTACGGCGCATTGGCGGCAAACGGGTGATTCTCGACATCAACCACTTTGTCGCCGACCTGATCCCCGGTCTGGACCAAGCGATTGCCGAGCAGTCGATCTACGCATTTATCGAGCAAACGCTGCAGTTGCAGATCAGCTACGCGCAACGCACCATCGAAGCCCTGCCCCGCAGCAAGGACGACCAGGCACACCTCGACCTCGACGGCCAAAGCCATGTGATCGTGGTGAGCAACCAGACGTTTTTGCAGGATGGGCGGCAGTTCGAGTACACCGAGTCGCGGCATACGTTGGATAAGTTTTACTTTTCGGATATTGCGCGGCGGTGAGGCTCGTTCAGCAGAAATTATTCCTGAACCGCCGCCGACACAGCTTCCACAATTTCGTCCCAGACACCGGGCTCGCGCAGGACCGGCATTTCCTTGGCCAGCACATTGCTGAGTTCTCCCTGATTCTGTTCGATTGAACGCAATACTCGATCAGCTTGCTGATCGGGCATCTCGACAACGTCCTTGAGCGCGGCACGGGCGCGACCATGGCTACGCAGGTAGCGGGATTCCTCACGCATCTGCTCAGTCAACGTACGGCCAATAATCCTGGCCAGAAAAATGAGGTGAGGCTTCAAAGACAGCCTGTTCACGAACGGCCCGCATCAAGGGTTGAGACAGCTCATCCAAAACCTGGTCATAAGCTCGACGCTCGCCCGCGTCATCGGTAATCACTGCGGATATTGGCAGGATCACGGGGGCGGGAATGACGCCATCACGGCGAAGCACTTCATTGATCAGAAAACGATGGACACGTCCGAGGCGGTCACCCTCACCCTCAATGGCAAAAGTGGCTTTGCTTTCACGCAAGGTCATCCATACGGCAGCACGCATCAGCAAGTCCTCACCAAATTCGGCAGTCAATTCACCGAACAGGGCTGGAACATCCAGACTCGCCGCCGCGACTACCGCGCCTGTCTTGGCGATCATGGGGCAGAAGTGTCGGGTGCCACTCATACAGAAAAGCAGCTCGCCTTGCGTACTGGCCTGTTGGCTCAGCGTTAACCCAAGACTGGACGATTTCTGAGCCGGCAAGCTCGAACAGGCGAGACAGGAACTCCAGATGGGGAATTTCGTGGCGCAGATGAAACTGCAAATGTGCGGCGGGTTCCGGTGCTGGTCGCATGGATTCCGAGTAGGTTTCCAAACGAAAACCTTCACTCACCTGGGTAGCGCGACGCCCCACCCCACTTGGCTCATCACTGGCAATTTGCCCAGCGCCAACGCCCCGTAACGCTGGGATAACCAAATTGCGCCGATGGGGTCTGCTGGCAGGTCAAACATAGTGATCTCCTTGAAGTGGGATATGACTTGCTCAAAACCGATTACCAACAGTTTCTTCCGTTAAAAACGATTAGAAATACGCGAGCTTACACAAATTTGATTATGTGCAAATTCAGGTCATTCTCCACCCCATTTCCCTGGCTGGCACACCGCGAACGTTCAAAGAAACGGTCGCTTACTACAACCTTAAGGGTTACGGCGGCTACCACAGCGGCGACATCGTCGACGCTCCCAAAGGGGCTTCGGAGTTCATCGACCTTGACCTTGATGTGCTCGTCAAGAAAGGTATCCGCTATGTCGTCACGTCTATCAACGGTACATACTCCTAGGCCAGATTTGGAGACCCTATTCGATTTACATGCTCGCGCACGGGGAGAACGCGTGGCTTCACCGCAGCATGCGCAGGCGGTGTTTGCGCCTGATCAAGGGGTAACACCGTTCGATACGGATTTGATTCGATCAGGGTTTCTTTGATATCAGCCTTCGGCGCTCATTGAACATGGCAGTTCTTTCTTCCTTCAATGGCGATGCCTCCATTGCCTAGGTCGCATATGACGAGCAGATACTTTCCCCGTTGCCGGACACTGACCGGCTTCTATAAAGCCTCGATAGTGATGGTCAGCGCGCTTCTAATCGCCTGCCAGTCGCCGCGCGAGGCACTGCAACAACTGGCTGACGAACACGGCCGGCAATTGGAGGTCCTGCCGGGGCATGCCTTCCCCCTCCTCATACTTGCGCCACGCATTGCAGAAAGGACGACGCGTCTGCGTGTCTACCTGGAGGGCGATGGCCATGCGTGGGCGACGGCCACTCAACCCAGCCTGGATCCGAGCCCGCACCATCTGTTAGTGCCCCGGCTGGCGGTCAGTGATCCAACACCGAATGCCTACCTGGCACGCCCCTGCCAGTTCCTGATGACCGCAGCCTGCCAACCAGCACTCTGGACCCATCGACGATTTTCCCAGGAAGTGGTCACCCGCCTCAGCCAGGGGCTGGACGAATTGAAACGGCGATACGGCAATTGCGAATTCGAATTGGTGGGGTATTCAGGTGGCGCCGCTCTCGCCTTATTGTTAGCGGCGCAGCGCAGTGATGTTACCCAGGTGCAAACCCTTGCCGGCAATCTCAGTCCTCGCCTGTGGGCGACGATGAAAGGGCTGTCGCCACTCGACGGTTCACTGGATCCGCTGGACTATCGTGATCGACTCGTCTTAATACCCCAGCGTCATCTGATCGGGGAAGAGGACCAGATTATTCCAGCTGGCTTAGCTGCCAGCTACCAACAGGCGCTGGGCTCGCCCCTCTCCCAAAGCGTGCATGTAGCCGGAGCAAGCCATGACAGGGGGTGGGAAGCGGCATGGAGCCGGTGGGTTAAAACGCCGCTGGCGCATGAGCCTCCTGAAATCAACGGCGCGCCGGTCCGTTCAAAAACACCCGGATGCCCTCCCTCCTAGAAAAAATAGGTATTCCACACAACTTTTTTATGGGCTTGCTTACATCTGTAGTGAGGGGGCTTGTCCCGCGCCGTGCGTGAAGCGGCCCCAAACCAAGCGACCTGGATTTATCTGATAATCGGCGGAGTCCCTAAATGAGGGCGGCTTCACCAAGCGCGACCGCAACACCACCCTTAAGTTCCGATTATTGCCGGGTAATCCAATAAGGACTCAAAAAATAGCTGGAGCGTCGCATTTTTTGGTTTCTTTTTCGTCATTGGTCATTTTTATGATGAATTCTCCTACAAGCATCGTGTAAATTTCGGCGCGCTTGAATCAGCATTTCACTGACAAGCTGGCAGGGAAGCCAAAAAAAGACGCTGACGCGTAGGTAGTTCCCTGTCAGCTTTCTACCTTGTAAGGATACTGCCTTGAACATTTCCCACCTGCGCCGCTCGTTGTTGGCCCTGTCCGTCGCAACTGCCACTACCGCCGTACATGCCGCCCCCGCACCCGACTTCAATTACGACCTGAGCACAGGGGCATACAGCAGCTCCGGCGATGTTTTCAATAACGCCACCTTCACCGGGACGTCGCAAAACGCAGGTGTCATGCTGACCAACGTGAACCTGGCGGGCAACCTGGTCAACCAAGGCAAAATCAATGTGACGGCCGCGACCCCCACCGAATTTCCATCCGGTATCGCCATGACCCTCAATTCCAACGTCGCAGGCGACCTGGTAAATAATGGTGACATTACGGTGAGCGGCAATGCCGTCGTCGGGCTGGATGTATATCTGGCGACCATCGCGGGTGAAATAAACAACAACGGCAACATCACTGTGACCGGCGAACAAGCCGAAGGCATGCTGATTACCTCGACCCAAGCGCGCATCAATAACTCGGGCACTATCACCGCGCGCGGCATCGACTCTATGGGTATCGACATCGAGAATGCCCGCTTTACCGGTCAAATCGCAGGCGCTCCCGCCAAGAGCGATATCAACAACAGCGGGACTATCTCCGCCGAAGGCATCGGTATCCGCTTTCGCAGTCTCGACACATCCGGCGGTTCCAACAGCCTCTCCATCATGCAAACAGGCGGCCTGATCGAAGGCGGCACGGCAGCCATTTCAGTGGACAACGGCAATGCCTCATCTTCGTATTTCTACTGGGAAGGTGGTCAGGTCAAAGGTGACGTGCTGGGCTTGAGCGGCGTACTGGTGCGTGGAGACGCGATGTTCGATGGCTCGACCATCCGCGCGGGGTACGTCGATATCGGCGATGGCCGCCTGACGCTGCTCCGCCCGCAGACGACGATTGTGGGCGACCTCGACCTGGACAGCGCCACTGCGCGCCTGCGCCTGTTGCTGGACAACAACACACTGCCCAACGCGCCGATCCTGAAAGTCACCGGCAATACCTACTTCTCTGCAGGCAGCCAAATCGAACTGCAGGCTCGCTCCGACGACTTCCGCACGCCGGCCCAGGGCACCCGCTACACCCTTATCAACTCCGGCACTTGGGAAGACCCGCAGAACCTGTCCGTGGTGTCCTCCTCGGCGCTGCTTGAGGTGAGGAACTTCGGCATTGACGGTCAGGACGTCAAAGCACTGGTTGCCACCCGCAGTGATGAGGTGATCACGCAAGACCTGCTGGGTGCCCGTGGTTCGCGCAACGCGGTGAACGCCATCAAGCCGCTCAAGAACACCGTCATGGCCCAGATGGACGAAAGCGACCCGGTATTCCAGCAATTCGCCAACGCCGCCACCAGCGAAGAGCTGGCCAAACTGGCCGAAAGCTTGGCCCCGGACGTCAGTCGTGGGGCGATCAACGCCGCGACCAACAGCCAGAACCTGGTCGCAGGCGCCATCAACCGCCGGGCCAGTAAAGCGCGTAGCGGTCTGTCATCCGGTGATGTCCTGGCAGAACAAGGCGTATGGCTGCAAGCGCTGTCCAGCGATGCCAACCAAGACAGCCGCCACGGTATCGATGGCTACGACGCCAACACCAATGGCATCGCCGTGGGTGCCGACGGCAAGCTCAACACCGAGACAACCGTGGGCCTGGCCTACAGCTACCTGACCAGCGACGTCAAATCCGACCTGGGCAGCAAGACCGACGTCAGCGGCCATGCACTGACCTTGTACGGCAACTGGGCCCGCGACAATTTCTTTGTCGACACCTCGCTGATGTACGGCTGGAACGACAACGAGTCCAAACGCTACATCGCCGGTACTCGCGCCAAGGCCAACTACGACAGTGAGATCTTCGGCGTCAACGCACTGGCAGGCTACACCTTCCAACTCGACAAGCAGTGGCTGCTGGAACCACAGATCGGTGCGCGCTATGCCAACGTATCGATTGATTCGTACCGTGAAAAAGGCAGCTCGGCGGCCCTCAACGTCGGCAAGCAGCGCTATGAAACCGGCGAAATGGGCCTGGGCGCCCGTCTGGCGGCCGCTTTTGACGTAGGCGCGGGCAGCCTGGAACCCGAAGCCAAGTTGATGGCCTGGCACGATTTCATCGGTGACAAGGCCAGCACTACCTCCACCTTCGTACTCGGCGGTACACCGTTTACCACCACAGGCGCGACACCCGCGCGCGACAGTTACGAGCTGGGACTGGGCGCGAACTACCGCGTGGGCGCGTGGACCGTGGGCGGGATGTACAACTACCTGACCAGCAGTGGTTTCGACGCGGACACCTTTACTGCGAATGTGCGTTACGATTTCTGATACGTCTTCGCCAAAAACAACAAAACCCGCCAAGGCGGGTTTTGTTGTTTGAGGCTGATGGTAAAGCGATCTCTTACCTATAAAACAGGTTGTTGAAGATCATTCCCACTCAATCGTCGCCGGCGGCTTGCTCGACACGTCATAAGTAACGCGCGAGATGCCTTCGATCTCATTGATGATGCGACCGGAAACGGTCTCAAGCAGTTCGTACGGCAGATGCGCCCAGCGCGCCGTCATGAAGTCGATAGTCTCTACGGCACGCAGGGCCACGACCCAGGCGTAACGACGGCCATCGCCTACAACGCCGACGGATTTCACCGGCTGGAACACTACGAAGGCCTGGCTGACTTTGTGGTACCAGTCGGCCTTGCGCAGTTCTTCGATGAAGATGTGGTCGGCGCGACGCAGCAGGTCGGCGTATTCCTTCTTCACTTCACCGAGGATGCGCACGCCCAGGCCCGGGCCTGGGAATGGGTGGCGGTAGACCATGTCGTACGGCAGGCCCAGTTCCAGGCCCAGACGGCGGACTTCGTCCTTGAACAGTTCGCGCAGCGGTTCTACCAACTTGAGGTTCATTTCCTCAGGCAGGCCACCCACGTTGTGGTGGGACTTGATCACGTGTGCCTTGCCGCTCTTGGCGCCGGCCGACTCGATCACGTCGGGGTAGATGGTGCCCTGGGCCAGGTACTTGATGTTGTCCAGGTGTTTGGCCTGGGCATCGAAGACGTCGATGAAGGTACGACCGATGATCTTGCGCTTCTTCTCTGGGTCGGACTCGCCGGCCAGGTTGTTGAGGAACTGGTCCTCGGCGTTGGCGCGGATCACCTTGACGCCCATGTTCTCGGCGAACATGGCCATCACTTGCTCACCTTCGTGCAGGCGCAGCAGGCCGTTGTCGACGAAGACGCAGGTCAGTTGGTCGCCGATGGCTTTGTGCAGCAGCGCGGCAACCACGGAGGAGTCAACGCCGCCGGACAGGCCGAGCAGCACGTTGTCGGTGCCGACCTGGGCACGCACGTTGGCGATGGCGTCTTCAGCGATTTTCGACGGGGTCCACAGGGCTTCACACTCGCAGATGTCGAGGATGAAGCGCGACAGGATGCGGCCGCCTTGCTTGGTGTGGGTCACTTCCGGGTGGAACTGCACGCCGTAGTAGCGACGCTCATCGCTGAACATGCCAGCAATCGGGCAGCTCGGGGTGCTGGCCAGGATGTGGAAGTCTTCCGGCATCTTGGTGACTTTGTCACCGTGGCTCATCCACACGTCGAGGCCGAACAGGCCGTCGGCGTCGACGTGGTCTTCGATGCCGTCCAGCAGGCGGCTCTTGCCGACCACGTCTACACGGGCATAACCGAATTCACGCAGTTCGGAACCTTCAACCTTGCCGCCCAGCTGCTCGGCCATGGTCTGCATGCCGTAGCAGATACCGAAGACGGGCACGCCCAGGTCGAATACGGCTTGCGGGCAGCGCGGGCTGTTGGCTTCATGCACGGACTCGGGGCCACCGGCGAGGATGACGCCTTTCGGTGCGAATTCGCGAATCGCTTCGTCGTCCATGTCGAACGGATGCAGTTCGCAGTACACGCCGATTTCACGCACGCGGCGGGCGATCAGTTGGGTGTACTGGGAACCGAAGTCGAGGATCAGGATGCGGTGGGCGTGAATGTCGAGGGCCATGAGATCAGTCTCGTCTAATGAATCAGAAACAACTCGGGGCTGAATAAGACAGCCCCGGTTACTTAACTATTTGCAGGAAGCATCAACCTACGCGGTAGTTTGGCGCTTCTTTGGTGATCTGTACGTCGTGGACGTGGGACTCGGCCATACCGGCACCGGTGATCCGCACGAACTCAGGCTTGGTGCGCATTTCTTCGATGTCGGCGCTGCCGGTGTAGCCCATCGAGGAACGCAGGCCGCCCATCAGTTGATGGATGATGGCGCTCAGTGTGCCTTTGTACGGCACACGGCCTTCGATACCTTCCGGTACGAGCTTCTCGGCGCCTGCCGAGGAGTCCTGGAAGTAACGGTCGGACGAGCCTTGAGCCTGGGACATGGCGCCCAGCGAACCCATGCCACGGTAAGCCTTGTACGAACGCCCCTGGAACAGTTCGATCTCGCCTGGCGCCTCTTCGGTACCGGCGAACATCGAGCCCATCATCACGCAGGAAGCACCGGCTACGATGGCCTTGGACAGGTCACCGGAGAAACGGATGCCGCCGTCGGCGATCAACGGTACGCCGGTGCCTTCAAGGGCTGCGGCGACGTTGGCGATGGCGCTGATTTGCGGCACGCCCACACCGGCGACGATACGCGTGGTGCAGATCGAGCCAGGGCCGATACCGACCTTGACGGCATCCGCGCCGGCTTCGGCCAGGGCCTTGGCCGCTGCGCCGGTGGCGATGTTGCCGCCGATTACCTGGACTTCAGGGAAGTTCTGCTTGACCCAACGTACGCGGTCGATCACGCCTTTGGAGTGACCGTGGGCGGTGTCGACCACCACCACGTCCACACCGGCAGCAACCAGGGCGGCAACGCGATCGCCGGTGTCTTTACCGGTACCGACCGCAGCACCTACGCGCAGACGACCTTGGTCATCCTTGCTGGCCAGCGGGTAAGCCTTGGCTTTTTCGATGTCGTTGACGGTCATCATGCCTTTGAGGGCGAATTTGTCGTCGACGATCAGCACGCGCTCGATGCGGTGCTTGTGCAGCAGTTCGCGTACGTCGTTCTTGTCGGCGCCTTCCTTGACAGTGACGAGGCGCTCTTTAGGCGTCATCACTTCGCGGACGGTGACTTCAAGACGGTTTTCGAAACGCACGTCACGGGAAGTGACGATGCCGACCAGGTCGCCATCGTGCAGCACGGGAACACCGGAGATGTTGTGCAGACGAGTGAGGTCGAACAGGTCACGCACGGTGGCGTCGGCTTCGATGGTGATTGGATCTTTCACCACACCGGCTTCGTAACGCTTGACCTTGCGCACTTCGGCAGCTTGCTGCTCGATGGTCATGTTCTTGTGGATGATCCCGATACCGCCTTCCTGCGCCATGGCAATGGCCAGGCGGGCTTCGGTAACGGTGTCCATCGCAGCGGAAACCAGGGGAATATTCAGCTCGATGCCACGGGTTAGGCGGGTCTTGAGACTGACTTCGTTAGGAAGCACCTCGGAATAACCGGGCACTAGGAGAATGTCGTCGAATGTCAGAGCTTCTTGGCTGATACGCAGCATCGCGGGGGCTCCCGAGCGGGAAAATGGAAGCGCGCCATTATATACATGCACCCTGTCGGGCTCAATGTAAAACTCTGACAAACTTGGTAATACTGATAGATGGATTAAAGCTCGACCTTGACCCAACTGATCTTCTGGTCCAGCCAATCGGAAAATTCGTCGATAAAGCTTTGCTTGAACCCCGCCTCCGCCCAGTTGTTGAAGATGAATCCCAGGTTGGAAAACCCGCACGCCTGCAGGAACAGAAACCCGTTGATGTCATCTTCATGCCCACACAGCGGGCAGGTGAAGTTGTCGGTATGGCCGGGCATCCAGTCCTCCAGGCTTTCGAACAGCGCCTCGCCGACTTCCTTGCGGCACTCCGGGCAACCGGCTTCTTCGAGAAAGCCCTTGGCCGGCGTATAGATGCAGCGTTTGTAGATGATCTCCAGGCCATTGACCGGCTCGTTGAACGGCAGCGCCTCGGGGTGCAGCACCACGGCGCGGGCGCCGTCGGCCAGGGCGTAGGCCATGCGGTTACCGGTGCGGCCACAGGTAGTGAGTTCTTCCTTGATGATGTTCTTGCGCACCAGCCAGCGCACGATGGCCCGGGCGCGGGGCTCGTGGACGGGCAAGGTGGAGATTTTGGGGACAAGGATGCTTTGGGAATTCATGAAAGGCCTGCGGTGTGGCTGCTGACGCCATCGGGGGCAAGCCCCCTCCCACATTTTGAATTGTGAACACCTTCAAAGGTGGGAGTGGGCTTGCCCGCGATGAGGCCCGGGAGGACGGCAGCTTAATCCCTGAAGAAATCAGGTCAAGTGCTCAAGTACCGCCCAATCAATGCAATGCCGCTGGCCAGCACCAGCCACGTCACCAAGCGCACAAACGCTTCACGGGACATGCGCATCGTCAGCCTGCGCCCACACCACAGCCCCAGGGCCATCGCGGGCAACAGGCAGAGTGCCAACATCAGCAGCGGCAGATCAGCATACACCCCGGCGATCAAAAACAGGCTCAGGCGCACCACCGTACTGCAACTGATCAACGCGCTTTGGGTCGCGCGTGCCGCGTCCTTGGGCAAGCGGCTGTTCAGGTAGATGGCATATAAAAAGCCACCACTGCCGAACAACGCCCCAAACAGCCCGCCCACAGTGCCCATCGGGATCGACCACCCCGCTGCCAGTTGCCTGGGCCGGGCTTTTACCGCCAGGCTGTAAATCGCATAGGCGCTGATAAACAGCCCCATCAACAGCAGCAACAGGTCCGAATGCAAGTTGAGCAAAAACACCACGCCCAGGGTGCAGCCAATCGCCATGCACGGCAGTAATCGCAGCAGCTCCGGCTTGTTCACGTCCCGTCGCGTGTGCAGAAGGCCGCCAAAAGCCGCGACGAAATCCAGCAGCACCAGCAACGGGATGATCTTCGACAGCGGCATAAACACAATCAGTATCGGCCCCGCTACCAACGCCGTACCAAAGCCGGCAATGCCGAACACGATATAGGCCACTACCACGCCCAGGCCGATCACCAGCCACTCCACACCGCTAAACGACCACTGGCTCATCAGCTCAACCGGGCTCATGGCGAATTCCTTGAAAGAGATAGCCATCACTTTAGCCATCAGCGAGGGTTGCGACTAATATCGTCAAAGCCCTCCACCCATCTCGAAAAGGCATAACGTGTGATTTCCACTCGCCAATTGCGCTACTTCGTCGAAATTGCCGACAGCGGCAGCTTCAGCGCCGCCGCCGAACGCCTGTTCGTGGCGCAATCGGCCCTGAGCCGACAGATCAAGGAGCTGGAAAACCAGCTGCAAACGCCGTTGTTCGAACGCACTGCGCGCCAGCCACGCCTGACCGCGGCCGGTGAAGCGTTCTACCCAAGGGCCCGCAACCTGTTGAGCGAGCTGCTCAAGGCCAGTGAAACCGCGACCCAGGTCGGCAACGGCCAACTCGGCACCCTGCGCCTGAGCCATTCGAGCACCGTGCCGATGAGCGGCGTTTTATTGCAAGGCATCAGCACGTGGCTGGAGCGCTGCCCCGGCGTTTCGATGGACATCGTCAAGCTGTCCTCGGAAGCGCAACTGGAGGAGATCGCCGACGGTCGCCTGGACGTCGGCCTGTTACGGCTGCCGGTGCTGCGCCAGCGTGAAGGGGTACGCGTGGAGCCTTTATATAAGGAGCAATTGCTGCTGGCGGTGCCGCCGAATCACCGACTGGCAAGTAGCAACGAGCCCGTCGGCCTGGAGCAGCTCAAGGATGAAGCGTTTATCTCGATCCCCCATCCACAGCGTGGTGGACTGAGTTATCTGTCAGCCGAACTCTGCATGCGCGCCGGATTTTTCCCCAAGGCTGCGCGGGTCATATCACGTAAGACCACTCAGCTACAGTTGATCCAGGCCGGCTTTGGTATTGCCCTGTTACCAAAGTCCATGCAGGACATCGCCCCCGCCAATGTGCACTTTTTAGCCCTGGCTGACCCGGATTGCCTGAGCACCGTGGCCCTGGCCTGCCCGCAGGTGCCGAGCCGGTTGGTGGAGCAGTTCTGTCAAACCTTGCACGAATGCCTATAAACTGCCGCCCATGATTAAAGACCCCTTTGCCCGTCTGGGCCTGGACCGTGAAGTCCTGACTGTCAGCCAACTCAACGGCCGTGCGCGGGTGTTGCTGGAAGACGTGTTCACCAATATCTGGGTCGAAGGCGAGATCTCCAACCTCGCCCGCCCGGCCTCCGGCCATGTGTATTTCACCCTCAAGGACAGCGGCGCCCAGGTGCGTTGCGCCTTGTTTCGCAACAATGCCGCACGGGTGCGCCAGGCGCTGAAGGATGGCCTGGCGGTGAAGGTGCGTGGCAAGGTCTCGCTGTTCGAGGGCCGTGGCGACTACCAGTTGATCCTCGACACGGTGGAGCCTGCCGGCGACGGCGCGCTGCGCCTGGCGTTCGATGCGCTGAAGGAAAAGCTCAGCGCCGAAGGCCTGTTCAGTGCCGAGCGCAAGGTGCCGCTGCCGGCCCATCCTCGGCGCATTGGCATTATCAGCTCGCCCACCGGCGCGGTGATCCGCGACATCATCAGCGTGTTCCGCCGCCGGGCGCCGAACATTGAGCTGACCTTGATCCCCACCGCCGTACAAGGTCGTGAAGCGATCGCGCAGATTGTGCGGGCGCTGAAACTCGCCGACGCCCGTGGCTTTGACGCACTGATCCTGGCGCGTGGCGGCGGCTCTCTGGAAGACCTCTGGTGCTTCAACGAAGAAGCCGTCGCCCGCGCAGTGGATGCGTGCGTCACGCCCATCGTCAGCGCCGTCGGCCATGAAACCGATGTCTCCATCAGCGACTTCGTGGCGGACGTGCGCGCCCCTACGCCGTCTGCCGCCGCTGAGTTGCTCGCCCCGGACGCCAGCCATCTGGTGCGCCAGGTCGAGAACCTGCATCGGCGCCTGGTGATGCTGATGCGCAATCGCCTGACCCATGATCGCCTGCGCCTCGAAGGCATGGCCCGGCGCTTGCGTCATCCGGGCGAACGTCTGCGCCAGCAGGCCCAGCGCCTGGATGACCTGGACATGCGCCTGCGCCGCGCCTTCGAACGCAGCCTCCATACCCGGCGCGAGCGCCTGATCCGCCTGGAAACCCGCCTCGCCGGCCAGCACCCCGGCCGTCAACTGGCCCTATTGCGCCAGCGCCTGGACAGCCTTGCCGAACGCCTGCCCCGCGCCATGCGCGAAGGCCTGAAGGCCCGTCGCCTGCAACTGCAAAGCCAGGTACAGACGTTGCAGGTGGTCAGCCCGCTGGCAACCTTGGCTCGCGGTTACAGCATCTTGCTGGATGAGCGCGGCCAGGCCATTCGCAACGCGGCGCAAACCCACACCGGCCAACGCCTCACCGCGCGTCTCGGTGAAGGCCAGCTGCAAGTGCGGGTGGAAGACAACCACCTGACACCCGTCACCCTTTCGTTATTGGATTGATTGATGCCTCGTCTCTTTAGCTTGTTGATGCTGCTGTGCCTTGCCTTTAATGCCCACGCCGATAGTTATATCAGCCGTACATTAAACAAACCGGTGCCGGGTGGCGTGGCCGTGGTCGACCTGGGCCCTTCGGCCGCTGCACCGAAAGCGACCTATCAAGGCAAGCCGGTGCTGGTGGTCAAGGAACAGGACAACTGGCTGGCGATTGTCGGCATTCCGCTGAGCGTCAAGCCGGGCAACGAGCGCATCAGCAGCGGTAGCCGCAGCCTGCCGTTTATCGTCGGTTACAAGAAATACCCGGAACAGCGCATCACCCTGAAGAACAAAAGCCAGGTCAACCCCGACCCGGCCCAACTCAAGCGCATCGAAGGCGAACTGGCCGTGCAACTCAAGGCCTACCGCAGTTTCAGCCCCAACCTGCCGAGCAACCTGGTGCTGGATAAACCGGTGAACGGGCCGCTGTCGAGCAAGTTCGGCGTGCGTCGCTTCTTCAACGGTGAAGAACGCAACCCGCATTCGGGCCTGGATTTCGCCGTGCCGGCCGGTACGCCGATCAAGACGCCGGCGAACGGCAAGGTGATCCTGGTCGGCAACTACTTCTTCAATGGCAACACCGTGTTCGTCGACCACGGCCAGGGCTTTATCAGCATGTTCTGTCATATGTCGAAGATCGACGTGAAAGTCGGCCAGCAACTGGTGCGCGGGACGGTGGTAGGCAAGGTCGGCGCGACGGGCCGCGCCACCGGGCCACATATGCACTGGAACATCAGCCTCAACGATGCACGGGTGGACCCGGCGATCTTTATCGGCGCGTTCCAGCCCTGAGTGACTCGATTGCGCGCGCGGTAAAGCGCGCGCAACTTAATTCAGTGTTTGCAAAGTTCCCAGGCATAAAATCTCGATTCCTACGCAAATAGCAGAACTTCTCTCAATTTTTTTCGACTGCTTGCCATCTTTCACCCCGGCGGTTAGGGTTGAGCTTATGAAAACCTCTCACACCCTCATTCAGCTCCGCCAGCACCGCAGCCTGTGCCTCGTCAGCGCACGACTGCCAGGCTGAATCGATCTGCCTCGTCTCTACGCCTTATCCCCAAAAACAGTTCCACGGCAGGCCGCCTTTTCTCGGCCCCTACAACAAAGGATTTCCCGATGAGCATGCTCAAAGACCCGTCTTCGAAGTACCGCGCGTTTCCGACCATCGATATCCCGGACCGCACCTGGCCGTCGAAGACCATCACCGAAGCGCCGATCTGGTGCAGCTCCGACCTGCGTGATGGCAACCAGTCGCTGATCGAGCCGATGGACGCGGTGAAAAAACTGCGCTTCTGGAAGACGCTGGTCGCCGTGGGCGTGAAGGAAATCGAAGCGTCATTCCCCGCCGCATCGCAAACCGACTTTGACTTCGTACGTACCCTGATCGAAGACAACCACATCCCCGAGGACACCACCATCCAGGTGCTGACCCAGGGCCGTGAAGACTTGATCGCACGCACCTTCGAATCCCTGCGCGGCGCCAAGAAAGCCATCGTGCACTTGTACAACGCCACCTCGCCGTCCTTCCGCCGCATCGTGTTCAACCAGGACAAGGACGGTATCAAGGCCATCGCGGTCAACGCGGCCAAGCTGTTCGTCAAATACGCGGCCCAGCAGCCGGAAACCCAGTGGACCTTCGAATACTCCCCGGAGACCTTCAGCGCCACTGAGCTGGAATTCGCCAAAGAAGTCTGTGACGCCGTGATCGAGGTGTGGAACCCGACGCCTGAACACAAGATGATCCTCAACCTGCCGGCCACCGTGGAATGCGCCACGCCGAACATCTATGCCGACCAGATCGAGTGGTTCGGTCGCCATATCAACCGCCGTGACAGCGTGATCATCAGCCTGCACACCCACAACGACCGTGGCACCGGCGTGGCCGCGACCGAGCTGGGCCTGATGGCCGGCGCCGACCGTGTCGAAGGCTGCCTGTTCGGCAACGGCGAGCGTACCGGTAACGTCGACCTGGTCACTGTGGCATTGAACATGTACACCCAAGGCCTCGACCCGCAGTTGGACTTCTCCGACATCGACGGCGTGCGCAAGGTCGTCGAAGAATGCAACCAGATCCAGGTGCACCCACGTCACCCGTACGTAGGCGACCTGGTTCACACAGCGTTCTCCGGCTCCCACCAGGACGCGATCCGCAAGGGCTTCACCCAGCAGAAAGACGATGCGCTGTGGGAAGTGCCGTACTTGCCGATCGACCCGGCCGACATTGGCCGCAGCTACGAGGCGGTGATCCGTGTGAACAGCCAGTCGGGCAAAGGCGGCATCGCCTACCTTCTGGAACAGGAATACGACATCAGCCTGCCGCGTCGCATGCAGATCGAGTTCAGCCAGGTGGTACAGGCCGAAACCGACCGCGTGGGCCTGGAGATGACCGCCCCGCAGATCTACGCCTTGCTGCAACGCGAATACTTGCAGGCCAACACTCCGTACGCGCTGGTCAGCCATCGCCTGCAGGAAGAAAACGGTAACAGCTCGGTGGAAGTGGAAGTCTCGGGCAAAGGCCAGGGCGAAACCAACCTGCGCTGGCACGGTAAGGGCTATGGCACCCTGGAAGCCCTTGTCGCCGCCCTGCCGATCAAGGTGGAGATCATGGACTACAACGAACACGCGATCGGCGCGGGTACCAACGCCAAGGCTGCCGCCTACATTGAATTGCGTGTGAATGGCGAGCGTCCGGTGCATGGCGTGGGCATTGATGAAAACATCACCACCGCCAGCTTCAAGGCGGTGTTCAGCGCGCTGAATCGCTCGCTGAGCCAGTTGGAAGCGAAAGCGGCGTAACTGACCGCCGAAACGCAAAAGGCCCCTGGGTGAGAACTCAGGGGTCTTTTTGTTGGGATTTATATTTGCGGTGCCTGTGAGGTCCTCATCGGGGGCAAGCCCCCTCCCACATTTGGAATGCGTTTCCCTGTGGTCAGACAAACTGAAAACTATCGGCATCCAGGTTCGCCGGAAATTTGCTGCGATAGGTCGCCAGCTCGGCTGCATCCAGGCACACCTGAAACACACCATCGGCCTCCCCTGCGCTAAGCAGGGTCTCACCCTGGAAATCCAGCACCTGGCTGTCCCCGGTGTAAGCGAAACCTTTGCCATCCGTACCCACCCGATTGACTGCCGCCACGTAGCACAGGTTTTCAATGGCACGCGCCGGCAATAAACGGTTCCAGTGCTGACGCCGCGCTCCCGGCCAGTTCGCGGTGTACAACAGCAGGTCCGTGTCCTGGGCATCGCGGCTCCACACCGGAAAACGCAGGTCGTAGCAAATCAGCGGCCGAATACGCCAGCCCTTCAATTCAAACTGCACCTGCCGTTCGCCGGGGGTGTAGTGATCGTGCTCGCCGGCCATACGAAACAGGTGGCGCTTGTCGTAATGCAGCACCTCGCCATCCGGTCGTGCCCACAGCAGGCGGTTGCGGTGGCTGCCGTCGGCGGCCTGGATGATCACACTGCCGGTGATCACGGCGTTGTATTTGACCGCATGGGCCTGGAGCCATCGATGGGTAGGACCGTTTTCCGGTTCAGCGAGAGTGGCCGACGCCATGGAGAATCCGGTGGTGAACATTTCCGGCAGTACGATCAGGTCGGCGCCCCTGGCCTGCTCCAGCAGCAGGTCGAAGTGTTCGAGGTTGGCCTGACGGTCGTGCCATGCGAGGGTGGTTTGGACCAGGGCGAGAGACAGGTTGGGCAGCGCACTCAGATCACGCATAGTTTTTCAGCTGCTTGGCGCAGCGTCTCCTCGCGTTTGGCAAAGCACAGGCGCACTAGGCGCTGGCCTTGGGGTGGGTTCTGGTAGAACACCGAGACCGGGATGGTCGCGACGCCGTGTTCGCGGGTCATCCACAGGGACATGGCGACGTCATCCAGGTCCGGGCGAATCTGTGAGTAATCCACCAGTTGGAAGTACGTGCCGGTCACCCGGCTAAAACTGAAACGTGACGGTGCCAGCAGGTCACAGAACAGGTCGCGCTTGGCCTGATAGAACGCAGGCAATTCGTCGACGTGCTCCGGGTGGTCGGCCATGAAGTCAGCCAGCGCGAACTGCAATGGCGTCACGCCGCAAAAGTTGACGTACTGGTGCACCTTGCGCAGCTCGGCCGTCAGGGCCGGTGGCGCGACCAGGTAGCCGGTTTTCCAGCCCGTCACGTGGTAGGTCTTGCCAAAAGAGCTGACCACGAACGCACGTTGATACAGCTCTTCGTGGGCCAGCACACTGACGTGGGGTACGCCGTCGAAGACCAGATGCTCGTAGACCTCGTCGCTGACCAGGTAGATATCGCGGTCGCGGATCAATTCGGCCAACTGGTCCAGCTCGGCGCGGCTGATCAGGGCACCGGTGGGGTTGTGTGGAGTGTTGAGGATAATCATGCGCGTACGCGGCGACAACGCGGCCTTGATCTTCTCGAAGTCCAGCGCAAAGCCTTGCAGGCTCAGTTGCACATGCACGCAGCGACCACCGGCCAGCTCGACCGAGGGCTCGTAGCTGTCGTAGCAGGGATCGAACACGATGACTTCATCGCCGCTGCGAATCACCGCCTGGATCGCGCAGAAGATCGCTGCCGTTGCGCCTGGGGTGATGGTTACTTCGCTGTCAGGGTTAACCGCGGCGCCGTAATTGCGGGCGATCTTGGCCGCGACCTGTTGGCGCAGGGCTGGCAGGCCGGTCATCGGGGAATATTGGTTGTGCCCACTGGCAACGTGCTTGCCCACCGCATCGAGTAACGCCTGGGGGCCATTGAAATCGGGAAAGCCCTGGGACAGGTTGAGCGCGCCGGTTTCGGCTGCGAGTTGCGACATGGTGGTAAAGATGGTTGTGCCGACGTTCGGCAGCTTGCTGGTGATCATCGGAGGCCCCTGCAGGTGAGCTGCAAGTTTTAAGCTGCAAGTCGCAAGCAGGTCAAGCGACAAACCGCCGGCCACAAAAAAGGGCTCCAAAGGAGCCCTCTCTCGCAGCGTGTAGCTTACAACGCAAAGCGGCGCTTATTTCTTATCGCGGCGCTTCTTGTCGGCCTTCTTGTGGTGGGTCATCAAACGACGCTTCTTGTTCACCTGACGGTCTGTCAGTGTGTTCTTGTTGCCTTCGTATGGGTTCTCGCCACCTTTGAACTCGATACGGATCGGCGTACCGACCAGTTTCAAGACACGGCGGTAGGTGTTTTCCAGGTAACGCACGTAGGACTTGGGCACCTTCTCGATCTGGTTACCGTGGATCACGATAATCGGCGGGTTGGCACCACCCAAGTGGGCGTAACGCAGTTTGATCCGGCGGTTGTTGACCATCGGCGGCGCGTGCTCGCCCACCGCGTCTTCCAGGATCTGGGTGAGGCGGTTGGTCGGCCAGCGGGTGACCGCGGATTTGAACGAGTTCTGTACGGACGCGTAGAGGTTGCCCACGCCGGTGCCGTGCAGTGCCGAGATAAAGTGGATATCGGCGAACTCAACGAAGAACAGCCGACGTTGCAGCTCGATCTTCACGAAATCGCGCTCGCTCGGCGTCATGCCGTCCCACTTGTTGATCGCGATGACCAGGGCACGACCGGCTTCCAGGGCAAAGCCCAGCAAGTTGAGGTCGTGATCCACCACGCCTTCGCGGGCGTCCATCACGAAGATCACCACGTTGGCGTCTTTGATCGCTTGCAGGGTTTTGACCACGGAGAACTTTTCAACTTCCTCGTGGATCTTGCCGCGCTTGCGCACACCGGCGGTGTCGATCAGCGTGTACTTCTCGTCGTTACGCTCGAACGGGATGTAGATACTGTCGCGGGTGGTACCGGGTTCGTCGTAGACGATTACACGGTCTTCACCGAGCATGCGGTTGACCAGGGTCGACTTGCCGACGTTAGGACGACCGATGATGGCGATCTTGATACCGTCTTTTTCGCTCGGGCCAGGAATGCGCTTGGCTTCCTCACCTTCGGCAACGATCTCTTCTTCACCTTCCTCTTCCTCAGCGTCATCCTTGGGAAAGGTGCTGAGGGCGATTTCCAGCATCTGGGTGATGCCGCGACCGTGGGCGCCGGCGACCGGGATCGCATCGCCCAGGCCCATCGGGCTGAATTCGGCACGGGCCGCCTCAGGATCGATGTTATCGATCTTGTTCGCGACCAGGTAGGAACGCTTGTTGCGCTTGCGCAGGTGCTCGCCAATCATCTGGTCGGCGGCGGTGTAGCCCGCGCGGGCGTCCACCAGGAACAACACGACATCGGCTTCTTCAATGGCCAGCAGCGACTGCTCGGCCATTTTTTCGTCCATGCCATGCTCATCACCGGAGATACCACCGGTGTCGACAATAATGTAGGAGCGCCCTTGCCACTTTGCCTCACCGTATTGGCGATCACGGGTCAGACCGGACAAGTCGCCGACAATGGCGTCGCGAGTCCTGGTCAGGCGGTTGAACAAGGTGGACTTGCCGACGTTAGGTCGGCCCACCAGGGCGATTACGGGAACCATGCGGCTCTCCACTTCGTTATTTCAGAAAATACAAAAGCCGCTGCAGGGCAGCGGCTGGTGCTCGGGGCAGCATCGTCAGATGCCGCATGCCCCGCCGAAGCGGGGCCGCCTGGGTGTTACCCCAAGCATAGTTCTTACTTGATGGTCAGGGCTTCCAGCTTGCCGCTGTTGCCATACACATAAAGCATGTTACCCACGACCAGCGGACGCGCACGCAGGCCGTCACTGTCGATACGCTCACGACCTACAAAGCGACCGTCCACCTGGCTCAGCAGGTGCAGGTAGCCTTCGAAGTCGCCGACCGCTACGTAGCTGGAAAACACTTCCGGTGCCGACAGCTGACGGCGAGCCAGGGAGTCGTTGCTCCACAACGCGGTGGTGGAACGCTCGTCGACACTTTCAACGGTGCCGGACGCCAGGCTGACGTAGACGCTGCCAAACCCTTGGGCGACACCGGCGTAGCTGGAAGCATCACGCTGCCAGTTAACACGGCCGCTCTGCAGGTCCAGCGCAGCAACGCGGCCCTGGTAGGTGGCGACGTAGAGGGTTTCACCCGACAGCAGCAAGCCACCGTCGATGTCCACTACGCGATCCAACTCGGAACGACCCTGCGGGATGGCCACACGGGTTTCCCAGGCCGGCACGCCGTTCTGGGTGTCCAGGGCGACCACTTTACCGGTCGACAGGCCTGCGACGGCCAGATTGTTGGTCACAACCGGACCACTGGTACCGCGCAGGGTCAACACCGCAGGGGTGCTGTCGTACAACCAGCGCTGGTTGCCGGTAGCGGCATCCAGACCGATGACACGGTCATCCTGGGTCTGCACCACAACGATGTCGCCGTTGGTGGCAGGCGGTGCGAGGACTTCACTGGTCACGCGAGCGCGCCATTTCTCTTCACCGGTGCTGGAATCCAGGGCAACCACTTCGCCCTTCAGCGTGCCGACCATCACCAGGCCGTAACCCACGCCTACGGCGCCGGAGACAGGCAATTCGAGGTCTTTCTTCCACTTCACGTCACCGTTCATGCGATCCATGGAGATCACTACGCCCGTCACGTCAGCGGCCACAATGTTGTCACCGTCGATAGCCGGCACCAACATGTTGTAGGTTTCGCCCTGACCGTCACCGATGGAACGGCTCCACTGCTTTTGCAGGACGACTTCTTCCTTGAAGCTGGTCAGCTCGGCCGGAGGCAGTTCTTTCTTACTGTTGCTGCTGCAACCCGCGGCCAGAACGGCCAGAGCCAGCAATGCTGCATGTTTCCAACGGATCACGTCACGCATCCCCTTTGGCCAAGTCGTCGAGCTTGATTTGTAAGCCACCGACCGCCGCTTCATCAGACAGCGCCGCCTTGGCTTTCTTGTACGCAGCATTGGCTTCGTCGGTACGACCCAATTGGACCAACAGGTCGCCCTTGAGCTCTTCGCGAGTGGCTACAAATGCCTTGTCCGCATCGCCGTCGAGCAGTTTGAGTGCTTCGTCAGCCTTGTTCTGTGCCGCCAATACCTGAGCCAGGCGCTGACGTGCGATTTCACCCAGAGTCGGGTTGGTCGGTTTGTCGGCGATTGCTTTCAGCTCGGCGGCTGCATCATCCAGCTTGCCGGTGTCGACCGCGACTTTCGCGACGAACAGGCTGCCGTATTGGGCGTAGGTGCTACCGCCGAATTCGTTTTTCAGCTTGCCGGCCAGGTCTGCAACCTGTGCAGGGTCAGGCTTGCCGCTTGGCGTCAGGGTGGTTTCCAGCAATTGCTGATAAACGATAGAGGCGCCTTGGGATTGGTTGGCCTGATATTTGGTCCAGGCTTGCCAGCCGAACACCACCACTAAAGCCAGCAGACCGCCAGTAACCAGGGGCTTGCCGTTACGCTGCCACCAGTCCTTGAACTCGGCCAGTTGCTCATCATCAGTACTCGACACCCCAATACTCCTTAATCGCTAAATTCGGCTGTTCGACAGCTTCAACCCTGCACGACGCAGGTGGCCAAGTGCGCAGCGAGCGCATCAAAGGCAATGTTCTGTTGCTCGCCCTGGCCACGCAGGGGTTTGAAACCTATCACTTGCTGGGCAAGTTCGTCATCGCCGAGGATCAGTGCATACAGCGCACCGCTCTTGTCGGCCTTCTTGAACTGGCTCTTGAAGCTGCCAGCGCCAGCATTGACCTGCAGGCGCAGGTTCGGCAATTGGTCGCGTACTTTTTCGCTCAGGGCCAGGGCCGCCAGTTCGGCTGCCTCGCCAAAGGCGCACAGGTACACGTCCACCTGACGGGAAATTTCTTCCGGGATTTGTTCCAGGGTTTCCAGCAGCAAGATCAGCCGCTCGATGCCCATGGCAAAACCCACACCGCTGGTCGGCTTGCCGCCCATCTGCTCGACCAGGCCATCATAGCGACCACCCGCGCACACGGTGCCCTGGGCGCCGAGTTTGTCGGTGACCCATTCAAATACGGTCTTGCTGTAGTAATCGAGGCCACGTACCAGCTTGGTGTTGATCACGAACGGAATACCGGCCGCATCCAGACGAGCCTTGAGGCCTTCGAAGTGAATGCGCGACTCGTCGTCCAGGTAATCGGCCATTTTCGGCGCGTTGACCAGCACGGCCTGAGTGTCGGCGTTCTTGGTATCCAGCACGCGCAGCGGGTTGGTTTTCAGACGACGCTGGCTGTCTTCGTCCAACTTGTCCAGATGAGCCGAGAGGTACTCGACCAAGGCCACTTTGTAGCGGCCGCGGGACTCACTGGTGCCCAGGCTGTTGAGCTCAAGCTTGACCGCGTCGCGGATGCCGAGCAGGCCCCACAGACGCCAGGTGAGTACGATCAGCTCGGCGTCGATATCCGGGCCGTCAATGTTGAACACTTCAAGGCCGATCTGGTGAAACTGACGATAACGGCCTTTCTGTGGACGCTCGTGACGGAACATCGGGCCGATGTACCACAGTTTCTGCGGCTGGCCTGCACCGGTGAGTCCGTGCTCAAGCACGGCGCGCACGCACGCGGCAGTGCCTTCCGGACGCAGGGTCAGGGAGTCGCCGTTGCGGTCTTCAAAGGTGTACATCTCTTTTTCGACGATATCGGTCACTTCACCGATGGAGCGCTTGAACAGCTCGGTGAACTCGACGATCGGCATGCGGATCTGCTTGTAACCGTAGTTATCCAGCAGACGTGCGACAGTATTCTCGAAATAGCGCCACAGAGGCGTCTGCTCCGGCAGGATGTCGTTCATGCCACGAATGGCTTGCAGAGACTTGCTCACATCAAATCCTTAAATTCGTTCAATCAGCCGCGAGCGATCAGCGCTGCGTCAGCTGCGACCTTTTCGGCCGCTTTCTCGCGGATCAGTCTTTCGAGCTCATCCACCAGATTGTCATTCGTTAACTTCTGCGCCGGCTTGCCGTCGATGTAGATCAGGTTCGGTGTACCACCGGTCAAGCCCACATGGGCCTCCTTGGCTTCACCTGGCCCATTGACCACACAGCCAATCACTGCGACATCCAGCGGCACCAGCAGGTCTTCAAGGCGCAACTCCAGGTCGTTCATGGTTTTCACCACGTCGAAGTTCTGCCGCGAGCAGCTCGGGCAGGCAATGAAGTTGATGCCACGGGAACGCAAACGCAGGGATTTGAGAATGTCGTAGCCGACTTTCACTTCCTCTACAGGGTCTGCCGCCAGCGAGATGCGGATAGTATCGCCAATCCCTTCGGCGAGCAGCATACCGAGACCCACCGCAGATTTCACTGTGCCTGAGCGCAAACCGCCAGCTTCGGTGATACCCAGGTGCAACGGCTGTACGATTTCCTTGGCCAGCAGGCGGTAGGCTTCAACCGCCATGAACACGTCGGAGGCCTTTACGCTGACCTTGAAGTCCTGGAAATTCAGGCGCTCAAGGTGCTCAACGTGGCGCAATGCCGACTCAACCAGCGCCGCCGGAGTCGGTTCGCCGTATTTCTTTTGCAGGTCTTTTTCCAGGGAACCGGCGTTGACGCCGATGCGGATCGGAATGCCGCGATCACGGGCAGCGTCCACCACGGCGCGCACACGGTCTTCCCGACCGATGTTGCCCGGGTTGATACGCAGGCAGTCCACACCCAGTTCGGCCACGCGCAACGCGATCTTGTAGTCGAAGTGAATGTCGGCAACCAGCGGCACCTTGACCAGCTGCTTGATGCGGCCGAAAGCCTCTGCAGCGTCCATGTCCGGTACCGAAACCCGCACGATGTCCACGCCGGCAGCTTCCAGGCGGTTGATCTGGGCCACGGTGGCGGCCACATCATTGGTGTCGCTATTGGTCATGCTCTGTACCGCGATGGGGGCGTCGCCACCCACCGGCACCGAGCCGACCCAGATCTTGCGCGATACGCGACGTTTGATTGGAGATTCGCCGTGCATGACTATTGTCCCAACTTGATGCGAGCTGTCTCGCCACTGGTGAACGGCGCCACGTCCACAGGCTGGCCGTTGTAGGCCACTTGCGCGCCACGGGCGAAGCCCAGACGCAGCGTCAGAGGAGGCTTGCCGCCCTGGTCAAGCGTATCTCCCTTGCGCTTCAGACCGCTGAACAACACTTTGCCATTGCCATCGGTGACTTGCGTCCAGCAGTCGGCAACGAAGGTCACTTGTACGCGCCCGTCGCCAGCGATCAATGCTGGGGTGGTAGGCGGTGAAATAGCGGGCGCAGCCGGTGCGGGAGTCGCTGGCGCAGGTGCGACCGGCGTATGGGCCTGGGCAGTTGGTACTGCCGGGGTAGCCGGCGTTACAGGAGCGGGCACAGCGGCAGTTGCCGCAGGAGCGGTCTCAGGTGTCGGCTGTTCGGTCGCGAGCGGGGCTTCAGACGTGGCCTGGCCCTCGGCAACAGCCTGGTCTTCCGGCTCGTCCAACGGATGGATCTGGGTGGTGCCGTCGGCGCTTTCGACTTCGACGTGCTCCATGGCGTTACTGGTCAGGTCCTTGCTGCGCTGGGAGGTCTGGTCTTGCCACCAGACAAACCCGCCACCGATCACCGCAATCAGCAGCAACAGGCTGACGATTCGCAAAATGGTATGGGAAACGCGCACCGGCTCTTCGATACGACCCAGGCCATGAACACTGCTACCCTGGGAGTCGGTACCCGTGAACTGGTCGAACTCCTGAACCAGAACGGTCTGGTCGATACCCAGCAATTTGGCGTATGCGCGGATATAGCCGCGGGCGAACGTGTGCCCAGGCAACTTATCGAACGCGCCGGCTTCCAGATTGCCCAGGGACGTGGTGGTCAAATTGAGCTTGAGGGCCACTTCCGCCAGCGACCAACCATTGCTTTCGCGGGCCTGACGCAAGGTGTCGCCTGGGTTTACGCGATTAGCTGCTACAACTTCCGGGTGCGCCGCTTTCATCATTGCTCCGACAGGTATTGCTGATATTCCGGCGTACCGGGATAGAGTCGTTCGAGTTGCTGGCCAAAATGTGCGGCCGTGTCGCGTTCGTCATGAACGGTCGCCAGGCGCACACCGAGCAATAGACTACGTGCATTTTGCCCGCTGAGCAGGCTAAAACGCGCGTAATAGTCACGTGCCGGCACATAATGCCTGTCTTCGTAAGACAACTCAGCCATTTCGAGCAATGCCCGTGGCTGGCGACTGTTCAGGTGCAGGGCTTTTTCCAACTGCTGACGAGCGCTGTCACGCTGGCCAAGACGCATTGAGGTCACCCCGAGGTTCTCGAACACCCGCGAACGCTCTGGATAGAGTGTGTCAGCGGAGGCTTGCTGGAAATAACGGGAAGCCTGGTCATAACGTTTCTGTTCGAACAGGAAGCTGCCGTAATTGTTCAGCAGCCGAGGATCGGCAGGACGGGAGGCCAGTGCCTTTTTGAAATACTGGTCGGCCAGTTCAGGCTCGGCCTGGGCCTGAAACACCAAGGCCAGTGCGGCATTGGCATCGGCGTCGTTGCTGTCCAGCTCAAGGGCTTTTTTCAACGGTACCTTGGCCTGCTCGCTCATGCCCTGCTGCAGGTAGCCCAAGCCCAATTGCACATAGGCAACTCGCGCCTCATCACGGCCTTTACCGGTTTGCAAAGGGCTCTCATGACCCGATGAAACACAACCGGCCGCAAGGCTGGTAACAAGCAGAAGCAGCGCGAGGCGCAAGGGCATAGAGATCCTCTCTCAGATTCGATTCACAGCGATTTGCGGCATCTCGTCGGCGGCATTCAGTTCACGCACGGCGATATAACGTTCGCTGCGACGGGTGCGATCCAGCACCTGTCCTACCAATTGGCCACAGGCGGCGTCGATGTCTTCACCACGGGTGGTGCGTACGGTGACGTTGTAGCCGGCCTGGTGCAGTTGATCCTGGAAACGACGGATGGCGTTGTTGCTCGGCCGCTCGTAGCCAGAATGGGGAAACGGGTTAAACGGGATCAGGTTGATCTTGCACGGGGTGTTCTTGAGCAACTCGATCATCTCGACCGCGTGCTCGACCTTGTCGTTGATGTCCTTGAGCATGGTGTACTCAATGGTCAACACGCGCTTCTCGCCCAAGGTCGCCATGTAACGCTGGCAGGATTCGAGCAGCATCTTAAGCGGATACTTCTTGTTGATCGGCACCAATTGGTTACGCAATGCGTCATTGGGTGCGTGCAGCGACAACGCCAGGGAGACGTCGATGTGCTTGGCCAGCTCATCGATCATCGGTACCACGCCGGAGGTCGACAGGGTCACACGGCGCTTGGAAATGCCGTAGCCCAGGTCGTCCATCATCAGGTGCATGGCCGCAATCACGTTGTCGAAGTTCAGCAGCGGCTCACCCATGCCCATCATCACCACGTTGGTGATGGCACGGTCGACGGTCGCCGGGACGCTGCCAAAGGATTTGTTGGCAATCCACACCTGGCCGATGACTTCGGCGGCGGTGAGGTTGCTATTGAAGCCTTGCTTGCCGGTGGAGCAGAAACTGCAATCCAGGGCACAGCCTGCCTGGGACGAAACGCACAAGGTGCCACGTTTGCCCTGGGGGATGTACACGGTCTCGACGCAGCTGCCGGACGCCACGCGCACTACCCATTTACGGGTACCGTCGGTGGAGATGTCCTCGCTGACCACTTCGGGACCACGGACCTCAGCAATGCTCTTGAGCTTGTCGCGCAAGGCCTTGCTGACGTTCGTCATGGCGTCGAAATCGTCGACACCAAAGTGGTGAATCCATTTCATTACCTGACCGGCACGGAAGCGCTTCTCCCCGATTGAGTCGAAGAATTTCTCCATTTCCGGCTGGGTCAGACCCAGCAGGTTGGTTTTAACAGTCGATGTAGTCATGGATTCACCCTCACTCTTTAAGCCAATGCTTAGCGAGCGGTTACTTCAGTAGCAGCGAAAAAGTACGAGATTTCGCGAGCAGCGGCAGCTTCGGAGTCCGAGCCGTGTACAGCGTTGGCGTCGATGGATTCAGCGAAGTCAGCACGGATGGTGCCGGCAGCAGCTTCTTTAGGGTTGGTAGCGCCCATCAGCTCACGGTTCAGAGCGATAGCGTTTTCGCCTTCCAGAACCTGAACAACAACAGGACCGGAGATCATGAAGGCAACCAGGTCGCCGAAGAAGCCACGAGCGCTGTGCTCAGCGTAGAAGCCTTCAGCTTCAGCCTTGGACAGTTGCTTGAGTTTCGAAGCTACAACCTTCAGGCCGGCTTTTTCGAAACGAGTGGTGATCTCGCCGATGACGTTTTTTGCAACAGCGTCAGGCTTGATGATGGAGAAAGTACGTTGAACAGCCATGGTGTAACTCCAGAAACGGTAATTTACGAAAAATTAAACCCGCGAATTATACGCGGGTTATTGGGTATTGCCTAACTGCGTAAAAAGGCGGTTCAGTCTGCTTCTTCGATCCACAGGCCTTGAATCGCCTCCAGGACCTTCTCGCCACCCCGATCAGGGATGTCGTCGAAATCCGGCAGTGCCATTACGAGGTCACGCAGTTTGACGAAGTTCACCGTAAGAGGATTGACCTCAGGGTGAGCTTCCGCAAGTTGTATAGCGATTTCTTGTACATCAACCCATTTCAGGCTCATGACAGTTCCTTGAATCAATGCGGCGCTTCGGCTGCATGGTTGAGCGAATATTTCGGGATTTCGACAGTAAGGTCTTCAGTCCCGACCTTTGCCTGACAGCTCAGACGCGACGTCGGCTCCAGGCCCCACGCCCTATCAAGATAGTCTTCTTCCAGGTCATCAGCCTCATTGAGGCTGTCGAAACCTTCACGAATGATGCAGTGACAAGTGGTGCAGGCATTCACGCCGCCACAGGCACTTTCGATCTCGATATGGTTGTCATGCGCGACGTCGAGCAGGGACTTGCCGGTCTCAGCCTCCACGACCATGCCCTCAGGGCAATGCTCGGCGTGCGGCAGAAAAGTAACCTTCGGCATTAATTATTCCTCGATTTCATTCAGGTTGCGCCCGGCCAGTGCGGCTTTCACCGTCTGGTCCATGCGCCGGGCGGCAAAGGCATCAGTGACCTGCGACAAGCGCTTGGTCTGCTGTTCGATGGCGTAACCATCGTTGCCTTTCATCAATTCGGCCAGCTCTTGCATCTGCAGGTCAATGACCATGCGTTCTTCGGCATCCAGCAAGCGCTCGCCGTCGACCTCAAGGGCGCCCTGCACCGCTTCAAGCAGGCGCTGGGCGTCCACTTGCTGCTCGCGCAGCACACGGGCGACCTTGTCGTCACCGGCATACTGGAACGAGTCCTTGAGCATTTTGGCGATTTCGCCGTCGGTGAGGCCGTAGGACGGCTTGACCTGGATACTGGCTTCAACGCCCGAACCCAGTTCACGGGCAGCAACACTGAGCAGGCCGTCGGCGTCGACCTGGAAGGTCACGCGAATCTTCGCAGCCCCGGCAACCATGGCCGGGATGCCACGCAATTCAAAGCGCGCCAGGGAGCGGCAGTCACTGATCAGTTCGCGCTCACCTTGCAGCACATGAATCATCATGGCCGTCTGGCCGTCTTTGTAAGTGGTGAAGTCCTGGGCGCGGGCGACGGGAATGGTGGTGTTACGTGGAATCACCTTCTCCATCAGGCCGCCCATGGTTTCCAGGCCCAACGACAACGGAATCACGTCGAGGAGCAGCAGTTCGCCACCCTCGCGTTTGTTGCCGGCCAGGGTATCGGCCTGGATCGCGGCGCCGATGGCGACCACTTGATCCGGGTCGATTTCGGTCAGCGGCTGGCGACCAAAGGCTTCAGCCACGGCGTCACGAACACGCGGTACACGCGTCGAACCGCCAACCATAACCACCGCACCAACCTCTTCCAGCTCGATACCGGAATCACGTACGGCGCGGCGACAGGCCTTGAGGCTGCGAGCAACCATTGGCTCGATCAAGGCGTCAAAGGCATCCCGCGTCAGCGGGGCCGACCAGCTACCGTAGGAAACGTCAACAGAGGAGGCGTCAGTCAGCGCTTCTTTAGCGGCACAGGCGGTTTGCAGCAGGTTGCGCTGCGCGCCTGGATCCAGATCGGCGGACAAGCCGGCACTTGCAATGATCCAACCTGCGATGGCATGGTCAAAGTCATCGCCGCCAAGGGCACTGTCGCCACCGGTGGCCAGTACTTCGAACACACCGCCGGTCAGGCGCAGGATCGAAATATCAAACGTGCCGCCGCCCAAATCGTAAATGGCGACCAGGCCTTCGGCGTGCTGATCCAGACCGTACGCCACAGCCGCAGCAGTCGGCTCGTTGAGCAAGCGCAGCACGTTGAGGCCGGCGAGTTTTGCCGCATCCTTGGTGGCTTGGCGCTGTGCGTCATCGAAATAGGCGGGAACCGTGATCACTGCGCCAACCAGCTCGCCACCCAAGGTGGTTTCTGCACGCTGGCGCAGCACCTTGAGGATATCGGCTGACACTTCCACCGGGCTTTTTGGGCCCTGGACGGTGTCGATGAACGGCATGTGCGATTCGCCACCGACAAAGCGGTACGGCAATTGGTCGCCGAGCTGCTTGACGTCGGACAATCCACGACCCATCAAGCGCTTGACCGACAGCACGGTGTTAAGCGGATCGGTAGACGCCGCCAGCTTGGCCGACTCACCGACTTCGGTGCGATCCGCGTGATAGCGTACGGCCGAGGGCAGGATGACTTGGCCATCAGCGTCGGGCAGCGGTTCGGACAGGCCACTGCGCAAGGCAGCAACCAGGGAATTGGTGGTGCCCAGGTCAATCCCCACCGCCAGGCGGCGCTGGTGCGGCTGAGGGCTTTGGCCGGGTTCGGCGATTTGCAGTAATGCCATGGTAATCAGGTCTTATCTGTCTATCAGGCGTGCATCACGGGCAGCACTGGGTTAATCGTCGAGGCGCTCTTCTAGCTGGCGCACTTCGTAGGTGAGCTTGTCGAGGAACTGCATGCGCCGCATCAGGCGTTCGGCCTGCTCGCGTTGCGCAGCATCATCCCAACAGGCTGCGAAGCTTTCGTTGAGCTCATCCTGGGCCACTTTCAGACGACGCTTGAAGACAGCGACACCGGCCACGTCGGCTTCGTCGTGCAGTTCTTCGAGCTCTTCGCGCCACTGCATCTGCTGCATCAGAAAGTCAGGATCATGCACCGTGACTTCAATCGGCAACTCGCCACCGTTCATCGCAAGCAGGTATCGCGCGCGCTTGGGTGGGTTTTTCAGTGTCTGATAGGCCTCGTTGAGGCTGGCCGACTGTTCCAGGGCCTGGCGTTGCTCACGCTCGGAAGCGTCAGCGAAGCGGTCCGGGTGCACCCCACGCGCCAACTCTCGGTAGCGCGTGGCAAGCTGCTCAAGGTCCAGCCGAAAACTCGGCTGCAACTCGAATAAAGCGAAATGACAAGGAGTACCCACGAGTAGCCTCAGATGTTGAAGCTTTCGCCGCAGCCACACTCACCGCGTACGTTGGGGTTGTTGAACTTGAAACCTTCGTTCAACCCTTCCTTGACGAAATCGAGTTCGGTGCCGTCCAGGTAGGTCAGGCTTTTAGGGTCGATGATCACTTTCTCGCCGTGACTTTCGAACACCTGGTCTTCCTCTACCACCTCGTCGACAAACTCCAGCACGTAGGCAAGGCCGGAACAGCCCGTGGTGCGAACACCCAGACGAATCCCCTCACCTTTACCGCGCCCATTCAGGGAGCGGCGAATGTGCTGCGCTGCCGCTTCTGTCATGCTGATAGCCATCGTTGACTCCTTACTCGTCGCCAAATGCTTAGATCAAGCCTTTCTTCTGCTTGTAGTCGCGAACGGCCGCCTTGATGGCGTCTTCAGCGAGTACGGAGCAGTGGATTTTCACTGGCGGCAGGGCCAGTTCTTCGGCCAGCTGGGTGTTGCTGATAGTCACAGCCTCATCCAGGGTCTTGCCTTTCATCCATTCGGTCGCCAGGGAGCTGGAGGCGATGGCCGAGCCGCAGCCGTAAGTCTTGAACTTGGCGTCTTCGATAACGCCAGCTTCGTTGACCTTGATCTGCAGGCGCATCACATCGCCGCACGCCGGGGCGCCGACCATGCCGGTGCCGACATCAGGATCTTCCGCGTTCATCTTGCCGACGTTGCGCGGGTTTTCGTAGTGGTCGATGACCTTTTCGCTGTAAGCCATGGTACTGAATCCTCACTCATCAGGGCCGCTCTGGAACCCTGTAAAAACGTCTGCGTTTACCGCCACGTTCCTACAGAGCTTGGGTGGCGGCTTCTATATTTAGTGTGCCGCCCACTCGATCTTGGAAATATCGACACCGTCTTTGAACATGTCCCACAGCGGCGACAGAACACGCAGCTTGTTGACGGCTTCGCAGACTTTCTGCGCGGCATAGTCGACTTGCTCTTCAGTGGTGAAGCGGCCGAAGGTAAAGCGGATCGAGCTGTGTGCCAGCTCGTCGTTGCGGCCCAGGGCGCGCAGTACGTAAGAAGGCTCAAGCGAGGCCGAGGTGCAGGCCGAACCGGACGAAACCGCCAGATCCTTGAGCGCCATGATCAGCGACTCGCCTTCGACGTAGTTGAAGCTCAAATTCAGGTTGTGCGGTACGCGGGCGGTCATGCTGCCGTTGATGTACAGCTCTTCAAGATTCTCGACCTGCTTGTAGAAGCGATCGCTCAGGGCCTTGATGCGTACGTTTTCGGCAGCCATGTCTTCCTTGGCCACGCGGAAGGCTTCGCCCATGCCGACGATCTGGTGGGTCGCCAGGGTGCCCGAGCGCATGCCGCGCTCGTGACCGCCGCCGTGCATGGTGGCTTCGATACGTACGCGCGGCTTGCGGCTTACGTAGAGGGCACCGATGCCTTTAGGGCCGTAGGTCTTGTGGGCCGAGAACGACATCAGGTCGACTTTAAGCTTGGAGAGGTCGATGTCGACCTTGCCGGTGGACTGGGCAGCATCGACATGCAGCAGAATGCCCTTGGAGCGGGTCAGTTCGCCGATGGCTGCGATGTCGTTGATGGTGCCGATTTCGTTGTTCACGTGGATCACGGAAACCAGGATGGTGTCTTCACGCAGCGCGGCTTCAATCATGGCCGGGGTGACGATACCGTCGGTGGTTGGCTCAAGGTAGGTAACCTCGAAACCTTCACGCTCCAGTTGGCGCATGGTGTCGAGGACAGCCTTGTGCTCAATCTTGGTGGTGATCAGGTGCTTGCCTTTGGTCGCATAGAAATGCGCCGCGCCCTTGATTGCCAGGTTGTCGGACTCGGTGGCACCGGAAGTCCAGACGATTTCGCGCGGATCGGCATTGACCAGGTCAGCGACCTGGCGACGAGCGTTCTCGACCGCTTCCTCGGCTTTCCAGCCGAATACGTGGGAACGGGAGGCCGGGTTGCCGAAGTTTCCGTCAACCAGCAGGCATTCACTCATCTTTTGCGCGACACGCGGATCAACCGGGGTGGTCGCTGAGTAATCAAGGTAAATCGGCAATTTCATGGACTTTCTCCTAAATCAGGCTGGCTGGCGTGCCGTTAGCTCTTCGGCTGTCACTCGACGGCGGACGCTTCAATCTTGTCCAGACGCGGCGCCTTGGTGTTGCAACGGCGCTGGTCCTGACGCTGGGCTACTTCTTGCACCTCACGGCGAGTCACAAGATCAGCCAAGCTGATACCACTCAAAAACTCATGGATCTGCAGGCTCAAGTCACACCACAGATGGTGTGTCAGGCAGGTGTCGCCAGCGTGGCAGTCACCCAAGCCTTGGCATTTGGTCGCGTCGACGGATTCGTTGACCGCATCGATCACCTGAGCCACCTGGATGCCCTGCATATCGCGGGACAGCTGATAGCCGCCACCTGGCCCACGCACGCTGGAGACCAGATTGCTACGGCGTAATTTGGCGAACAGCTGCTCAAGATAGGACAGGGAAATGCCTTGGCGCTCGGAGATATCAGCCAGGGACACCGGCCCAGTTTGCGCGTGCAAGGCCAGGTCGAGCATGGCAGTCACCGCGTATCGGCCTTTTGTAGTCAGTCTCATGGACAATTACCAAGGTGTTTCAGAATGTGGGCAAGTATGCGATTCCCGAGTATTTAAGTCAACTATAAGACCTAGTACTTTAGTCAGGATTACCCGTAAAAAGGGCGCGCGAATCATAGCAGGATGGGGTGGGATCGAACAGCGCAACCAGGCCTGCTGCAAGACCACTGAGCCAATGGAGATCAAATGTGGGAGCTGGCTTGCCAGCGATAGCAGCCTAGTCAGTTAACTTATAGGCTGCTGGCCCACCGCAATCGCAGGCAAGCCAGCTCCCACAAGGGACCGCGCTCAGCCTGCCTTGGTGGTAGCGGCTTCGTCCTTGATTTCAGCAAAATCTTCTTCACGCAGTGAAGGCAAGTCTTTGGCACAGTACGGGCTGCCCAACTCCTTCAGCGCGCCGCACATACCGTCCAGCTTGCCGTCCACCGCTTGAAGATGGTCGAGCAACTGACCAATGGCACGAGCGACCGGATCGGGCATGTCTTCGCTGACACCGTAGGCATCGAAGCCGATTTTCTCGGCCATGGCCTTGCGCTTGGCTTCCTGCTCATCGCCCACTTCCGGCTTGACAATGATCCGACCGGGAATACCCACCACGGTGGCACCGGCCGGCACGGCCTTCGTAACCACAGCGTTGGAGCCGACTTTGGCACCAGCCCCCACCGTGAAAGGACCCAGCACCTTGGCCCCCGCCCCCACCACCACGCCATCTTCGAGCGTCGGGTGGCGCTTACCTTTGTTCCAACTGGTGCCGCCCAGGGTCACGCCCTGGTACAGGGTGACGTCGTCACCAATCTCAGCGGTTTCGCCGATAACAATGCCCATGCCATGGTCGATAAAGAAGCGGCGTCCCACCGTGGCCCCCGGGTGAATCTCGATCCCGGTCATCCAGCGACCAAAGTTCGACACCAGCCGCGCCAGCCATTTCCAGCCCATACCCCACAAGGCGCCGGACAGGCGATGGATCCAGATAGCGTGCATGCCCGGATAGCAGGTCAGCACTTCAAAGGCGTTGCGCGCCGCCGGGTCACGGTGGAAAACACTCTGGATATCTTCTCGCAAACGCTCGAACATTTTTAATCCTTCCGCTTAAGAAGCTCGCCACGGGCCGCTTTCTGGGTTTCCGTGAGGATGCCACGCAATATATTCATTTCCGCCCGACTTACCGAGCTGCGTCCGTACAACCGACGCAGGCGCGCCATCAAGTGCCGTGGTTTTTCAGGATCAAGGAATTCGATCGCCACCAGGGTTTGCTCCAGGTGCTCATAGAACCGCTCAAGTTCGTCCATGGTGGCCAGTTCGCCACTCTTCGTCGAAGCAACCTCTTCCTTCTCCATTTTGCTTGGCTGGCCGGCAGCCGCCAGCCACGCCATGCGCACTTCGTAAGTCAGCACCTGCACCGCCGCCCCGAGGTTCAGCGAACTGAACTCAGGGTCTGATGGGATGTGCACGTGGTAGTGACATCGCTGCAGCTCCTCATTGGTGAGGCCAGAGTCTTCACGACCAAACACCAAAGCGATTTCTGCGCCACCAGCCGCCTCTTCCACCACTTTGTTGCCGCACTCACGGGGATCCAACAGCGGCCAGGGGATACGACGGTCACGGGCGCTGGTACCGAGCACCAGGTTGCAGCCGACCAAGGCATCCTCCAAGGTGGCCACGACCTGGGCTTTTTCAAGGATGTCATTGGCACCGGATGCGCGGGCATCGGCCTCGTGATGCGGAAACACGCGCGGCTCAACCAGCACCAGGCGCGTCAGCCCCATGTTTTTCATGGCTCGCGCCACCCCACCGATATTGCCGGGATGACTGGTATTGACCAAGACGACACGAATGTTTTGCAGCAAGGGAGGCGCTCTCGGACACGGGAAAGGGGAGCAAATCTTACAGAACCGCCTAAGGTTATGCCATGAAAGCTAACGTCGTCCTTCACCTGAAGAAAGTTTCTGCTAGAATGCCCGGCTTTCTTTAACAACCTTAGGTGACACATCCATGCAGCCCATGCTGAATATCGCGCTGCGCGCCGCCCGCAGCGCCAGTGAATTGATCTTCCGCTCCATCGAGCGCCTGGATACCATCAAGGTCGACGAAAAAGACGCCAAGGATTATGTATCCGAGGTGGACCGCGCCGCCGAACAGAAAATCATCGACGCGTTGCGCAAGGCCTACCCTACCCACGGCATCCTCGGCGAGGAAACCGGCCTGCACAAAGGCAGCGGCGAAGGCGAAGACTACCTGTGGATCATCGACCCACTGGATGGCACCACCAACTTCCTGCGCGGCATCCCGCACTTTGCCGTCAGCATCGCGTGCAAATACCGTGGTCGCCTGGAACATGCCGTCGTCCTGGACCCGGTTCGCCAGGAAGAATTCACCGCCAGCCGTGGCCGTGGCGCCCAGTTGAACGGTCGCCGCCTGCGTGTCAGCGGCCGCACCAGCCTGGACGGCGCCCTCCTGGGTACCGGCTTCCCGTTCCGTGACGACCAAATGGACAACCTGGAAAACTACCTGGGCATGTTCCGCGCCCTTGTGGGCCAGACCGCCGGTATCCGTCGCGCCGGCGCCGCAAGCCTGGATCTGGCTTATGTTGCCGCCGGTCGTTTTGATGCGTTCTGGGAGTCGGGCCTGTCCGAGTGGGATATGGCTGCAGGCGCCCTGCTGATCCAGGAAGCCGGCGGTTTGGTGAGCGACTTCACCGGCGGTCACGACTTCCTGGAAAAAGGCCACGTCGTTGCCGGCAACACCAAATGCTTCAAGGCAGTGCTGACGGCGATCCAACCGCACCTACCGGCTTCGCTGAAGCGCTAAGCGAGCGAGCACAAAAAAGCACCCCAAGGGGGTGCTTTTTTATGCCCGGGATTTGAGCCAGACCCATGCATCAGCAGCAACACTTAACAAATGTGGGAGGGGACTTGCCCCCGATTGCAGTGGGTCAGCAAATAACTGGCTGACTGATCCACCGCTATCGGGGGCAAGCCCCCTCCCACACTTTGAAGCTCACAAGCGTTGAGGCCTGTGCCAGACTCAGATTACTGCTGGTTCTGACCGAGGATCAGACGACCCTCTTTGTCCACTGGAATCTGACCACCCGGATCACGATCCATGCGCACCGAACCTTCCTTGCCGTCAAGGTTGTAACGCACGTCATAACCAACAACCTTGTCGCTGATATCGTTGACGGTGTTACAACGGGTTTGCGTGGTGGTGTAGGTATCACGGTTCTGCATGCCTTCCTGAACCTTGTTACCGGCGTAACCACCGCCGACGGCACCGGCTACAGTGGCCAGCTTCTTACCGTTACCCCCACCGATCTGGTTACCCAGCAAGCCACCCGCCAGGGCGCCAACCACGGTACCGGCAATCTGATGCTGGTCCTGTACCGGACGCTGACGCGTCACGGCGACGTCCTTGCAGACTTCACGAGGGGTCTTGATCTGGGTTTTTACCGGCTGCACTGCCAGCACTTGCGCATACTCAGGGCCGCTTTTTACCAGGCTGTAGGTGGCGACAGCACCCCCGGCAGTCACACCGACAGCACCCAATACCGCACCAACCAGTAACGACTTGTTCACGTTGAACCTCCTGACCATCACAAACGGACCGAAAGATCCGCGCTATACCCAGCCTTGGAGCAAAAAAAAAGGCACGAGTTCAATACTCGTGCCTTTCTTGTAACAGCAGATCAACAAGCACCCATCAAGGGCGGTCGTCGACCTCCTTGCCAGTCGCGGCCGGAGGGATCAAGTCTTCGCTGTTGAGGTTCAGCCAGATCAGCACCACGTTGGCGATGTAGATCGACGAGTAGGTACCCGCCAGAACGCCAATGAACAGCGCCAGGGAGAAGCCCCACAGGTTGTCGCCACCGAAGATCATCAGCGCAGCGATCGCCAACAAGGTGGAGATCGAAGTCGCCATGGTCCGCAGCAGCGTCTGGGTCGTGGAGATGTTGATGTTCTCGATCAACGTCGCCTTGCGCAGTACTCGGAAGTTCTCACGAACCCGGTCGAATACCACGATGGTGTCGTTGAGGGAGTAACCAATGATCGCCAGCACAGCAGCCAGTACGGTCAGGTCGAAGGTGATCTGGAAGTACGCCAGAATACCCACAGTCACGATCACGTCGTGGATCAGCGAAACAATGGCGCCGACACCGAACTTCCACTGAAAGCGGAACGCCAGGTAGATCATGATGCCGACCAGCGCCATCAGCATGCCGAGGCCGCCCTGGTCGCGCAGTTCTTCACCCACTTGCGGACCAACGAACTCGACGCGCTTGACCGATGCCGGGTTATCGCCGCCAACCTTCTGCAAGGCCTCGGCAACCTGGTGACCCAATTGCGGGTCTTCGCCTGGCATGCGCACCAGCAGGTCGGTGGTCGCACCAAAGCTCTGCACGACGGCTTCGTGATAACCAGCCTTGACCAGTTCGTTGCGCACCAGGGTAACGTCGGCCGGCTTCTCGTAGGTCAGCTCGATGAGCGTACCGCCGGTAAAGTCCAGACCGTAGTTCAGGCCCTTATGGAACCAGCTGAACAACGCCAGAACGGTAAGGAGCACGGTGGCGCCGAACGCAATATTGCGAACGCCCATGAAGTTGATTGTACGTAACATGGCAGCCCCTTAAATCCACAACTTCTTGAAGTCACGCCCGCCAAAGATCAGGTTGACCATTGCGCGGGTCACCATGATGGCCGTGAACATCGAGGTAAAGATACCGAGGGACATAGTTACCGCAAAACCTTTGACCGGGCCGGTGCCCATCGCAAAGAGAATCCCGCCGACCAACAGAGTGGTCAAGTTGGAGTCGAGAATTGCAGTAAATGCCCGGCCGAAGCCTTCGTTGATTGCGCGCTGTACGGTCATGCCCGCCGCGATCTCTTCACGAATCCGCGAGAAGATCAGTACGTTGGCGTCAACCGCCATACCCATGGTGAGCACGATACCGGCAATGCCCGGCAGGGTCAGTGTTGCGCCCAGCAGCGACATCAGAGCCAGCAGCATCACCATGTTGCCCGCCAAAGCGACGGTGGCGATGACGCCGAAGAAGCGGTAGATGGCGATGATGAACAGCGAGACGAACAACATGCCCCACAGCGCAGCATCCACGCCTTTGGTGATGTTGTCCGCACCCAGGCTCGGGCCGATGGTACGTTCTTCAGCGAAGTACATCGGTGCCGCCAGGCCACCGGCACGCAGCAGCAGTGCCAGCTCCGAGGATTCACCCTGGCCGTTCAGGCCAGTGATACGGAACTGAGCACCCAGCGGCGACTGAATAGTCGCAAGGCTGATGATCTTCTTCTCTTCCTTGAAGGTCTGCACCGGCACGTCTTTCTCGACGCCGTTGACGACCTGCTTGGTGTAGGTGGTGACAGGGCGCTGCTCGATGAAGATCACCGCCATGCTGCGACCGACGTTGCTGCGCGTGGCGCGGCTCATCAGTTCGCCGCCATGACCATCCAGGCGGATGTTCACCTCAGGCGTGCCGTGCTCGCCGAAACCGGCCTTGGCGTCAGTTACCTGGTCACCGGTGATGATCAAGCCACGCTCGATCTGCGCCGGTGGACGGTTGCCTTCGCGGAATTCGAATTCCTCGGAAGTGGCGCGAGAAGCACCTGGCTCAGCCGCAAGGCGGAATTCCAGGTTGGCGGTTTTACCCAGGATACGCTTGGCTTCAGCCGTGTCCTGCACGCCTGGCAGCTCAACCACGATGCGGTTTGCGCCCTGGCGCTGAACGATCGGCTCAGCCACACCCAGCTCGTTGACGCGGTTACGTACCGTGGTCAAGTTCTGCTTGATGGAGTACTCGCGGATTTCCGCGATCTTGGCCGGGCTCATCGCCAGACGCAGTACAGCCTGACCATTCAGGTCAGCCGGTACGATGTCGAAATCGTTGAAGTTCTTGCGGATCAGCGCACGGGCCTGTTCGCGGGAAGCTTCATCGGAGAAGCCCAGCTGGATGGCACCGTTAAGCTGCGGCAGGCTGCGATAACGCAGCTTCTCTTTACGCAGCAGGCTCTTCACGTCGCCTTCGTAGACTTTCAGGCGCGCGTCGAGGGCTTTGTCCATGTCAACTTCCAACAGGAAGTGCACACCACCGGACAAGTCCAGACCCAGCTTCATCGGGTGCGCGCCAATGCTGCGCAGCCATTGTGGCGTGGTCTGTGCCAGGTTCAGTGCAACGACGTAGTCGTCACCCATGGCCTTGCGCACGACATCTTTTGCCGGCAATTGGTCTTCTTGCTTGGTCAGGCGCAACAAGCCGCCCTTCGCACCAGCTGCCAATGTTGCCGCTTTAACCTGGATACCCGCATCGGTGAGCGCTTTGCTCGCGCGGTCCAGATCAGCCTGGTTGACCTGCAACGAAGTGCTGGCGCCAGTGATCTGGATCGCCGGGTCATCAGGATAGAGATTGGGAGCGGAATAAATAAAACCGATCGCCAGCACCGCCAGGATCAGTACGTATTTCCACAGAGGGTATTTGTTCAGCATCACGCCGCCCGCTTATAACGCGGGGCGCCTTGCGCGCCCCGTCGATTGGTAAAGGTTGTTACTCAGATCGCTTTGAGCGTGCCTTTTGGCAGCGTGGCGGCGATGGCGCCTTTCTGGAACTTCATTTCTACGGTGTCGGAGACTTCCAGAACCACGAAAGCGTCGGAAACCTTGGTGATCTTGCCGGCGATGCCGCCAGTGGTCACAACTTCGTCACCTTTTTGCAGGCTGCCGAGCAGGTTTTTCTGCTCTTTGGCGCGCTTGGCCTGTGGACGCCAGATCATCAGGTAGAAGATGACCAGGAAGCCGACCAGGAAAATCCACTCGAAACCACCGCCCATAGGACCGGCAGCGGCAGGCGCAGCGGCGTCAGCCATGGCGTTAGAGATAAAAAAGCTCATTTAGCACTCCAGTTGCAAATAGTGAATCTTAGGGTCGGGAAACTCAGTCCAAGGGCGGCACAGGGAGCCCGCGCTTGGCATAGAAGGCATCGACGAAGGCGGCCAATGTACCCTGTTGAATAGCCTCGCGCAAACCAGCCATCAGGACTTGGTAATGACGCAAATTGTGGATGGTATTCAACATGCTACCCAGCATTTCCCCGCATTTGTCCAGATGGTGCAGATAAGCACGGGAGAAGTTCTGGCAGGTGTAGCAATCACAGGTGGGATCCAGCGGCGAATCATCATGGCGATGGAACGCGTTACGGATCTTCAGCACGCCTGTATCGATGAACAGATGCCCATTGCGGGCATTACGGGTTGGCATCACGCAATCGAACATGTCCACACCGCGGCGCACACCCTCTACGAGATCTTCCGGTTTGCCAACGCCCATAAGGTAACGAGGTTTGTCAGCAGGCATCAGGCCTGGCAAGTAGTCCAGCACCTTGATCATCTCGTGCTTGGGTTCGCCTACCGACAAACCGCCGATGGCCAGACCATCGAAGCCGATCTTGTCGAGGCCTTCCAGCGAGCGTTTACGCAGGCTTTCGTGCATGCCGCCCTGGACGATACCGAACAGCGCGGCAGTGTTGTCCCCGTGGGCGTTCTTCGAACGCTGGGCCCAACGCAGGGACAGCTCCATGGAAATTCGTGCGACGTCTTCGTCGGCCGGGTACGGCGTGCATTCGTCGAAGATCATCACAATGTCGGAGCCCAGGTCACGCTGCACCTGCATGGACTCTTCGGGCCCCATGAATACTTTGGAGCCGTCCACCGGCGAGGCGAAGGTCACGCCCTCTTCCTTGATCTTGCGCATGGCGCCCAGGCTGAACACCTGGAAACCACCGGAGTCGGTGAGGATCGGGCCTTGCCACTTCATGAAGTCATGCAGGTCGCCATGCTTCTTGATCACTTCCGTGCCCGGGCGCAGCCATAGGTGGAAGGTGTTGCCGAGGATGATTTCGGCACCGGTGGCGACGATGTCGCGAGGCAGCATGCCCTTGACGGTGCCGTAGGTGCCAACCGGCATGAACGCCGGGGTCTCTACGGTGCCGCGCGGGAAGGTCAGGCGACCACGACGGGCCTTGCCGTCGGTGGCCAATAATTCAAACGACATACGACTCATAAGGTTCCCTCTGGGCCGCGTGGCTCCGGATTGCGGGTGATAAACATCGCATCACCGTAGCTGAAAAAACGGTATCCATTGTCGATGGCAGCCTGGTAAGCGGCCATGGTTTCGGGATAACCGGCAAATGCCGACACCAGCATCAATAGCGTGGATTCCGGCAAATGGAAGTTGGTCACCAGGCAGTCGACCACATGGAACGGCCGGCCTGGGAAAATAAAGATATCGGTGTCGCCACTGAATGGCTTGAGTACGCCGTCGCGTGCCGCACTTTCCAGGGAGCGCACGCTGGTGGTGCCCACCGCCACCACACGCCCTCCACGCGCCTTGCACGCAGCGGCTGCATCGACCACAGCCTGACTGACTTCCAGCCATTCGCTGTGCATATGATGGTCTTCGATGTTATCCACACGCACCGGCTGAAACGTGCCGGCCCCCACGTGCAGGGTCACATAGGCGGTCTCGACGCCCTTGGCGGCAATCGCGTCCAACAACGGCTGATCAAAATGCAGCCCGGCAGTCGGCGCAGCTACTGCACCGAGGCGCTGGGAGTAAACCGTCTGATAACGCTCACGGTCCGAATCTTCATCAGGGCGGTCGATGTACGGAGGCAACGGCATATGGCCGACACGCTCCAACAGGGGCAACACTTCTTCGGCGAACTTGAGTTCGAACAGTGCGTCATGACGCGCGACCATTTCAGCTTCGCCACCGCCGTCGATGAGGATGCTTGAACCTGGCTTCGGCGATTTACTGGAGCGCACATGGGCCAGGACGCGATGAGTGTCGAGCACACGCTCCACCAGAATCTCCAGCTTTCCGCCGGAAGCCTTCTGGCCAAACAGCCTTGCCGGAATCACCCGGGTATTGTTGAACACCATCAAGTCACCTGGGCGTAAATGCTCAAGCAAATCAGTGAATTGACGGTGTGCGAGGGCACCGCTGACCCCGTCCAGGGTCAGCAGTCGACTGGCGCGACGCTCGGCCAAAGGGTGGCGAGCGATCAGCGAATCAGGCAGTTCAAAAGTAAAGTCAGCAACGCGCATGATGGGGTTCGTCTAGCAGGGCCCGGAAGTCTAGCGGAAATAGTGAAAATAGACCATGAAACGTGATTGACCAACGGTAATCTCATCTCTATACTTCGCCGCCATTGAGCCCTGATGGCGGAATTGGTAGACGCGGCGGATTCAAAATCCGTTTTCGAAAGGAGTGGGAGTTCGAGTCTCCCTCGGGGCACCATCTTAAAGAAAGACCTTGAATTTCAAGGTCTTTTTTTTCGTCTGCAAAAAAGTAAAAACATGTCGCCAGGGGGCCGCATAAGCGCTCAGAAGACCGGACCAGGCGGAAACCAACCCCAAGATAGTTACAAACCTTAAAAGCCAGTGAGCGCGCTTAGGAACCGCGAGAGTCTTGTGATGACTTAGCCTCCCCTTCTCACCCCTATCAGCACACATAAGCAAACGAGCGAACCTTGACTTGAATATGGTCAACCTCACCTACCGTATTGCCGTGGTATGAAGTCAGGTATCCGAGTCGGAACCAGGTTACCAACAGGGCAAGCACGGCTTCTTCAATCAGTTTATCGTCGTACTTCATGATCGCTGCTCCGCTCGTTCTTTGAATTCAAAGTAAACCCTGCCGACCATCAAGATGGACAGCACGTTGCGATACCGGCGAGCCGTTCCAGGACAATAAAGCTTCGCAATCCTCAACCGAAGACGCTGTCGGCAGCCACGCATATTTTGCGCCTCGACAACCTTGCGTCGCGCATGTGCCCAACAGCCTAAACGTTCGACACCGGATTACACAGCCAAGGCGTTCTCGGTCATCAGGTAGCCACGATAGCTTTCGAGCAAGCGCTACGGAACCTCGTGCGCCCGGTTAGTCGAGTAGTCAAACATGATAACGGGCTGATTCGGCTGCCCGTTGGCTTGCATCCACATCCAGGATTGGCTGGTCGACTCTCGACCCAGTTCTATCATCATCTGGACCCGCGTTTCGTCACAGTGGATCACCCAGCGCGCCGAGGTTTGGCGTGGAATATCGACGCCGTGGCGACACAGCACTTCGTTCATGTTTTGCGCGAGCGAACATTTGCGAACTTTTCGGCCGCCCAAAACAAAACCCCATCTGCTTTCGCAAATGGGGTTCTGGAATTTAATCTTGACGATGACCTACTCTCACATGGGGAAACCCCACACTACCATCGGCGATGCATCGTTTCACTACTGAGTTCGG